>NZ_JBHSGR010000018.1:0-119662 GCF_042654585.1 Geodermatophilus arenarius | reverse complement strand
TCGAGGCCGCGTTCGAGAAGATGCAGAAGGGCGAGGTGCTGCGCTCCGTGGTGGTGTTGGACGGGTGAGCGGGCTCGCGGGCTCCCCGAGGACGCGGGCGTCACGGCCGGCCACGGCGAGGAGAACCCCATCGCCACGGAGGCCGGCCGTGTCCGTCGAGATCCCGGACGGCCCCGACGCCCTCGGCCTGCCGGAAGCGCTGGAGACCGCCGGCCACTCCTCCCGGCACGTGGGGATCGGCGGCTGTCCCGAGGGGCACGGTCACATCGACACGGCGCTGGTCGGACGCACCCTCGGGCGGAAGGCCCCACACGCCACCCACGTCGTCACCCAGCTGTGCTTCTCCGCCGCGACGACGACGGCCTGGGCACGGCAGGTCGCGCGGCGGGGCGTCGACCTGCCGATCCGGATCGGCCTCCCCGGTGCGGTGACCTGCCCGGAGCTGGTGCGCATCTCGGCTCGGCCGGGTCTCGGGCAGTCGGCCCGGTTCCCGTCGGAGCAGCACAGCGTGTTCCGGCGCTTCCTCCTGCCCCGCGGTCACCGGCCGGACCGGCTCGTCGGAGGTCTCGCCCCCGCCCTCGGGAGTCCCGAGCACGACCTGCAGGGCTTCCACTCCTCCACGTTCACCGAGGTGGCGCGGACGGAAGCGTGGCGCCAGGACCGGCTGGCCCGCCTCTCCCCCACGGACACGGGTCAGCACCGGACGCCGCCGCCCGCCCGGTGTCCGGCACGTGCGCGTCGTGGCACCACCGCACCCGACGCACCACGAGGGGCTCAGCCCGACAGGCGCTGCACCAGCCACTCGTGGAAGAGCCCGATGTGGTGCTCGGAGGGCACGAGGACGCCACCGTCGGCATAGGCGCGGGAGGACATCGCCGGCTGGGTCCGCTCGCAGGCGGCGAAGTCCTGCTCGTTGACCCGGTGGAACAGCTCCACCGACCGTGTCACGTCCCTGCCCGACTCCACCACCTCGTGGGAGTACAGCCAGTCGCACACCACGATCGTCCGGTCCGCCGAGACCGGGAACATGCGGTGGAGGATGACGTGGTCGGGGACCAGGTTGACGAAGACCGTCGGCTTGACCGTGATGGCGTAGTAGCGACGGTCCTGGTCCTCGGCGACGCCGGGGAGCCGGTCGAAACCCTCGCTGCCGTCGACGGTGAAGCCCTGGACCTCCTCACCGAACTCCGCGCCGTGCCCGACGAAGAACTGCGCGGCGTAGCCGTCGGCGAACTCGGGGAGCACCTCGGTGAGCTCCGGGTGGATCGTCGCGCAGTGGTAGCACTCCATGAAGTTCTCGATGATGAGCTTCCAGTTCGCCCGGACGTCGTAGGTGATGCGGCGCCCCACGGACAGCGAGTCGAGATCGTACTGGTCGATCGTCTCCGCGCTCCCGAGGCGCTCGGCGACGTCTCGGACGACGTCGTCCTCGAACGACGGGGGCTCCTTCGCCAGGCACACCCACGCATAGCCCAGCCACTCGCGCAGCGCCACCGGCACCAGGCCGTACTCCACGCGGTCGATGTCGGGCATCTTCGTCAGGTTGGGGGCCGCGATCAGCTTGCCCTCGAGGTCGTAGGTCCAGGCGTGGTACGGGCACTGGAACGCACGCTTGACCGCACCCGAGTCCTCCGTGCAGATCTGCGCACCGCGGTGCCGGCAGACGTTGAGGAACGCGCGCAGGCCTCCGTCTCGACTGCGGACGACGAGCACGCTCTCCCGACCCACCTGGACCTTCTGGAAGGAGCCGGGCGTCGGCAGGTCACTCGAGCGCACCACGCAGGACCACATGTCCTCGAAGACGCGGGACTGCTCGAGCGCGAAGACGGCGGGATCGGTGTAGTAGTGCCCCGGCAACGTGGAGATGAGGCTCGCGGGCTGGTCGGTGGTGGTCATACGGCACCTCGGGGTTCCGTCGGGCGATGCGATGTGGAAGACACGCCGGACGTCGCACGACACAGCGTCCGCGACGAGCCACGGTCGCCCGCCAGCCGGCTCCTGACGACCGAGGTGTTGCACGATATTCAGCGGATCGCGCCATGCGCAACAGTCCCGCCGCCTGGCAGGGCCCGCATCCACGGTGGCACCCACGGACGGGACGTCGCGCGCCCGCCGGTGCCCCCGCCCTCGCTGCCAGGGGCACGCGGCGACCTGGCCACACCCGACCCGAGGCGGCCCGACCTCCGCCCGGTCAGCGGCGCTGACCGAAGAAGCCCAGCCTCCGGCTCAGCTCGTCGGCGCCCGACACCACTCGCCGGGCGAGCCTCGGGTAGTCCTCCGGGTCCATCCGGAAGGACGGCCCCGAGACGCTGAGGGCAGCGACCACGTCCCCGTCCGCCCCCCGAACGGGCGCGGCGACGGCGTTGAGCCCGCCCTCGTACTCCTCGACGGTGGAGCCCCAGCCCTGCTCGACGATCCGGTCCAGGTCCTGCCGCAGCACCTCGGGGTCGGTGACCGTGGTGGCGGTGTAACGCGGCAACTCCCGGGAGAGGACGCCCTTGCGGACGTCGTCGGGCGCGTGGGCCAGGAGGACCTTGCCGCTCGACGTCGCGTGCAGCGGGGTGCCCTGCCCCACCCAGTTGTGCGTGCTGAGCGCCGCCGGCCCCCGCGCCTGGCTGACGTTCACCGCCCGGTCGCCGTCCAGGATGGCGATGTTGACGGTCTCCCCCAGGTCGGCGGCCAGCGTCTGGCAGATCGGCCGCCCCTCCCGGGCGATGTCCAGCTGCGCGGCGGCCGCGCCGGCCAGGCGCACGACGCCGAAGCCCAGCCGGTACTTGCCGCGGTCGGCCAACTGCTCGACGAAGCCCCGGCTCTCCAGCGCCGCCACCAGCCGGAACGCCGTGGACTTGTGCACGCCCAGCTCGGCGGCGATGTCGGTGACGCCGGCCTCCCCTTGAGCCGCGAGGATCTCCAGGACGCTCAGGGCCCGGTCCACGGACTGGACGACGGCGACCGCGCCCCGCTCTGCGCTCTCTTCCCGCGGCCCGCTCATGACCTCAGCGTAGGTGGCGGACCGCAGGGTCGACCCGCCTCTTGACGGAGCTCCCCCCAACGACCATGCTGTTGCGCCATCTGCAGAGCGTTGCGACATCCGCAACACCGACAGCCTGGAGCGCTCATGATCCCGGTCTGCCCCACCACCGCGCTGCCGCCTGGTGAGGCGATCCGCGTAGAGGCCGAGGAGCCCATCGCCGTCTTCAACGTCGACGGCGAGTTCTACGCGATCGACGACACGTGCACCCACCAGGACGCCTCGCTGGCCGACGGCTGGCTGGACGGCTGCGCCGTGGAGTGCCCCCTGCACGCCTCCTGCTTCGACCTGCGCACCGGGAAGGTGTCCGGCCCGCCGGCCAAGACGGCGGTCCGCACGCACCGGGTCGTCGTGGCCGACGGCATGCTCTTCGTGCAGCCCGGCACCGCCGCGGAGGGGGCCGCGTGAGCTCGACCGTCGCCGTCGTCGGGGCCTCCCTGGCCGGCCTCTCCGCCGCCCGGGCACTGCGTGAGCAGTCCTACGACGGGCGCATCGTGGTCATCGGCGACGAGGTGCACGCCCCCTACGACCGCCCTCCCCTGTCCAAGGAGTTCCTGGCCGGCACGGCTTCCCTGGACGACATCGCCCTGGGCGGACCGGACGACGAGGACCTCGGCCTCGAGTGGCGGCTGCGCACCACGGCGGTCGGCCTGGACCGCCTCGGCCGCTCGGTGCTGCTGGCCGACGGCAGCGAGGTCCGGGCCGACGGCGTCGTCCTCGCCACGGGCGCCCGCGCCCGGCACCTCCCCGGCAGCCGGCGCCTGGACGGCGTGCACGTGCTGCGCTCCCTGGACGACGCGATCGCCTTGCGGGAGGACCTCGCCGCCGGCGGCCGTCTGGTGGTGATCGGCGCCGGCTTCATCGGGGCCGAGGTCGCCTCCACCGCCCGCGCGCTGGGTCTCGACGTCACCGTCGTCGAGACCCAGCCCGTCCCCCTGGCCGGCCCGCTGGGCACGGAGATGGGCGCGGTCTGCGCCGGGCTGCACGCCGACCACGGCACGCGCCTGCTGGTCGGCACCGGGGTCGCCGCGCTGGTCGGCACCGGCAGGGTCGAGGCGGTCGAGCTGACCGACGGCACACGCGTGCCCGCCGACGTGGTGGTCGTGGGCATCGGCGCCGTCCCGAACACCGAGTGGCTGGCCGGCTCCGGCGTGGCCCTGGGGAACGGCGTCCTCACCGACGCACGCGGCGCGACCGACGTCCCCGGCGTGGTCGCGGTCGGTGACTGCGCCGCGACGTGGTCGGTCGCCGCGGAGCGGCACGTCCGCACCGAGCACTGGACCAACGCGCTCGAGCAGCCGGCCACCGCGACCGCCACCCTGCTGGGCACCCAGGGACCCGCGCCGACGCCCGTGCCCTACTTCTGGTCCGACCAGTACGGCGCCCGCATCCAGTTCGCCGGTTGGCGCCGCGAGGGGGACGTCGCCCGGGTGGTGGAGGGCAGCTGCGCCGACCGCAGCTTCCTGGTGGTCTACGAGCGCGACGGGCACCCCGTGGCCGTCCTCGGGATGAACCAACCCCGCCTGTTCACCCGGTGGCGCCGGCAACTGCGCTCATCGGTGCCGGCGGCCTCCTGACCGCGCGGCCGGTGGCGTCCGGCGACGATCGCGGGGAGCCGCGAACGCGGCGGTCGCCAGCAGGCCCGCGGCGGCGACGAAGGTGACCGGTGCACCGGCGGCGTCGGCGAGCGCGCCGAGGAGGGCGGCACCGGCGGCCTGACCGGTGGTCAGCGCGATGAACAGCAGAGCCGTGGCCTGTGCGGGCGCCTCCGGCGCCAGTCGGCCGCCCCAGGCGATCAGCACGCCGCTCAGGGCCACGAAGCCGCAGCCGAACAGCGCCAGCGCCCCGGCGGCGACCACACCGGAGCCCGGCCACCAGGCGAGCAGCACCGTGCCGGTGGCGGTGATCGCCGCCGCGACCCGCCAGGCGGCGGCCGGGCCGGCTCGGCGCACGGCGCTCCCGCTCAGGCCGCCGAGGAGGGCGGCTGCACCGAGCAGGCACCACAACAGCCCGGTGACCTGGGGAGACAGTCCGCTCCGGGTCGTCACGTCCGGGCCGAAGGTCCAGACCCCCGCCCCGCCGGCCCCGGCGAGCAGACCAGCGGTCAGCGGGCGGACGAGGCGCAGCGGCCGCAGGCCGGAGCCTGGCCGGCCGGGGTCGACGGGGGGTGACCAGCACGCGGATCGGTCGACCCACCAGGTCACGAGCAGCGCACCACCGGCGAAGCCGAGCCACGCCCACCGCCACTCCGCCGGCCAGGCGAGGACCACCAGGCCCCCTGCCAGCACCCCGGCCCCGGTGCCGCTGTTCACCACCGCCTGCGACCGGGGCTCCGCGGACGGCGGCACCGTCCGGGCCACGGCGGCCACCAGCGCCGGACTGGCGGCTCCTGCTCCGCTGCCGGCGACCAGTGCCCCGATCGCCAGGACCGGCGTCGCCTCCGCGGCGGCGACCACCAGCGCACCCCCGGCGGCACTGACCCCGGCCGACCACAGGGCCCGACGTGCCCGACCACGGTCGACGAGGTACAGACCCAGGGCGGCGGCGGCGCAGTAGGCGAGGTAGCTGCCCGCGGCGATGCCGCCGGCGGCGCCGGAGGTCAGCCCCAGGTCGGCACGGAACTGCGGCAGGTAGAGGCCGAAGCCGTACCGGGTCAGGCCGTAGGTCACGGCGATCACGGCCAGCCCGCTGACCACCAGCACGCACGGCGCTCGCGTGCCGGGTGACCCGGAGATCGGCTGTAACGATCGTTTCAGCATAACGATCGTTATGCTAGGACCGTGTCCGGGAACGCCGCGAGCCGACCGGCCCGGCAGCGGCTGCTCGACGCCGCCGGCGAGCTCTTCTACGAGTCCGGGATCGCCGCGACCGGGGTGGACGCCGTCCTGGCCCGGGCGCGGGTCTCACCGGCGACCCTGTACGCACACTTCTCCGGCAAGGACGGGTTGGTGGCGGCCTACCTCGAACAGCGCCTCGCCCAGTGGCGGGAGATCTGGGACGAGGTCCTCGACGAGCGGACCGACCCGGTCGACCGGCTGCTGTCGGTCTTCGACGCGGTGGTGCGGTACCGCGAGGTCGAGGGCACCCGCCGCGGATGCGCGTTCCTCGCCGCGGCCGTCGAGCTGGCGCCGGGCCATCCCGGCCGACAGTGGCTGGCCGCCGACTCCCGGCTGTTGACCGAGCGGCTCCACGACCTCGCCGAGGCCGCCGGCGTCGGGGACCCCACCGGGATCGCCGACGGCCTGCTGGCCCTCTACGACGGAGCACTGGCCCGCCTCGCACGCCAGGCGGCCACACCGGGGCTGGACACCGGCGACCCGCTGGACCGTGCGCGGCGGATGGCGGCCGGCTGGCTGGCCGGTCAGGTGCGCCCGGTCCAGCCCCCCGGCTGACCCGACGCGGGGGACCCCCCGGCACCGGAGCGACACGCAGCAGCTCCGGCGCGCCGGGAGGCTCCCCCTGCCGGCCGGGGCGCTAGGGGCGCGGATCCGACGGCCGGCCCATCGCCTCCGCCCTGGGTTGGCCCTGCGCGGGGACGGACGGGTTGCCTCCCGCAGGTGCCACGAAGTTGCCGCCCGGACTGACCAACGGCTGGCCGGTGACCTCCGGGCTCCCCAGCGGCGGCTGCCCCGCCCCGGCCGCGGTGTCCGACGGCGGGTTCGGCGTCTTCTCCACGACCAGGACGAAGTCGTCGCCGTGGCGGCTGATGCCGTCGACGACGGCCTGCTCGATCGCCAGGGAGGCGTAGTTGCCGCGCAGCACGATGGGGTCGTGGCGGAGGTCCTTGACCAGACTCACCGCCATCGCCGCCATCACCAGGGCGAACGGCAGCGCCGCGATGATCGTCAGGTTCTGCAGCCCCGTCAGCGCGGCCCCGTCCTCCCCCAGCAGCAGCATGATCGCTGCCACCGAGCCCATCACCACGCCCCAGAAGACGACGACCCAGCGGCTCGGCTCCAGGGTGCCGCGCTGCGAGAGCGAACCCATGACGATCGAGGCCGCGTCCGCACCGGACACGAAGAAGATCGCCACGAGGACCATCACGAGCACGGTCGCGGCGGTGGCCAGGGGGTACTGCTCCAGGACGGAGAACAGCTGCCCCTCCGTCGTGCCCTGACCGGCGACGTCGACGCCGTCGCGCTGGGCGGCGATCCCCGCCCCGCCGAAGACGGCGAACCACAGCAGGCTGACCAGGCTGGGGACGAGCAGCACGCCGGTGACGAACTGCCGGATCGTGCGGCCGCGGCTGATGCGGGCGATGAACAACCCGACGAACGGTGTCCAGCTGATCCACCAGGCCCAGTAGAAGACCGTCCAGCCCCGCAGCCACGTGGCCATGGGATCGCCACCCGTGGCCTCGGTGCGCGCGGCCATCTCGCCGAGGTCGGAGAAGTAGCTGCCGACCGCGTCGGGGATCAGGTTGAGGATGAAGATCGTCGGCCCGAGGACGAAGACGAACACGGCGAGGACCAGGGCCAGGACCATGTTGGTGTTGGACAGCCACTGGATCCCGCGCTCGATGCCGGAGACCGCCGAGGCGACGAACGCCGCGGTCAGCACCGCGATGATCGCGACCAGGACGCCGTTGCCCACGTCGCCGGCCCAGCCCAGGATCTCCACCCCGCTGCCGATCTGCAGGGCACCGAGGCCGAGGGAGGCCGCCGACCCGAACAGCGTGGCGAAGATGGCCAGGACGTCGATGACCCGGCCGGCCGGCCCCTCGGCCCGCCGCCGCCCGAGCAGCGGGATGAAGGCGGAGCTGATCAGCTGCCGGCGGCCCTTCCGGAAGGTGCCGTAGGCGATCGCCAGCCCGACGACGGCGTACATCGCCCACGGGTGCAACGTCCAGTGGAACAGCGTGGTCGCCATCGCCGTCTGGATCGCCTCGGACGACCCGGCCTCCGTCGTGAGCGGCGGTGGGGAGACGTAGTGCGACAGCGGCTCGGCGACCCCGAAGAACATCAGGCCGATCCCCATGCCCGCGCTGAACATCATCGCGATCCACGAGATCGTCCGGAATTCCGGCCGCTCGTCGTCGCGCCCCAGCGGGATCCGCCCGTACTTGCCGGCCGCCAGCCAGATCACGTAGATGACGAACGCCGACGCCAGCAGCACGAACAGCCAGCCGAGGTTGCCGGTGATCCAGTCCAGGACCGAACCGCTCACGGTGCCGAGGCCCGTCGGGGTGGCGAAACCCCAGACGACGAAGCCCAGCGCCATGATCGCGGCGATGGCGAACAGGACCCGGTCCACGGCCCAGTGCCGGTCGGCGACGCAGGGTGGCGGCTCCGCGATCGCCGGGTGGGTCCCGGTCACGGTGACGTCCGAGGCGTGGACCGTGGGGTGACCCTCCCCGGCCGCAGCACCCCCGCCGGGCGTCGGATCCGCCCCGAGGGGTCCTGACCGTTTCGGCCGGGAAGGGGGCGAGGCGGGCTCGTGCGGGTTCTCCATGACGTCCCCCAACTCTGTTGCGTCATCCGAGACCGACCTCGCATGAGGGAACCAGAGTGTCGACGGGGGAACAAGGGCCGAAAGTGACCTTTTACACAGTCTCGCCCCGCGGTGGCCTCACGTCACATCGAGGTGACGTGGAGGACACCCGGGTGGAGGGAGCCGGGCGGGCACCAGTGGCCACCAGGACGCCAGGCCGCCGCGCGCAGCGCCGCGTTCGGCTCGGACACCGGCGCTTCGTGAGAGCCAGTCGAGGCCAGGACGGCCGACCAGTGGGCAGGCGAGGGCATCGGTCGCCGGGCTCCGCCCGCGGTCGACCTGACTCCCGGCACCTCGACCACCACCGCCCCGTGGCGCCGCCCGCGGGACCGGCAGGCCGGACGAGGACCAGCCGCGGTGGAGCGACTTCCCTCCCGGCCCGCGGTCTCGCCCGCCCCGAACAGCGCTCCTCGGGTTCCGCTCCCCGGAGGTGCCGGGCGAGCCGATGCGGGTGCAGCCCAGCCGAGCACGCGAGTCGGCCGGCGAGGACGCGTGGTCCCCGGGTCGGCGAGGCGCCGGCACGGCGGTCCCCGACCTGAGTGACCGGCTCAGGGGGAGTGGCCGGGAGGCCTGCGGCCTCCCCGTCGACCGCGACCTGCACCCGGTTGCGCACCGCGCCGCACGAGAGGTCGCCGCACGAGAGGTCATCGCAAGGGTCCGCAACGAGGGGTCACGGGTCCGCTCGACGACGCCGTCACCCCGTCATCCGCTCGCTCCGCGACGACGAGGTCCTCGTCGAGGGCGGGCGCACCTCGCACCGCGCCGACGTCACCGGCCGACGATCCGTCCTGCCGGCGCCGGAGGACCCTGCGCCGGAGGACCCTGCGCCGGAGGACCCTGCGCCGGTATCAGGGCGTGCTGCTGGGGAAGTGCGGCGGGCGCTTCCCCAGGAAGGCCGCCACACCCTCCCGCCCGTCCGCGCTCGCCGCCCGGGCCCGGATCGACAGGGTCTCGCGGCGCAGCGCCGCCTCCGCGGCGGGGGTGGCGGTCTCCCGCAGGAGGTGCTTGGCGGCCACCTGCGCCGTCCGCGAGCCCGCCCGCAGCGTCGCGACCACGTCCTCGACGGCGGCGTCGAGCTCCGCGTCCGGGTGCACCCGGGCCACCAGGCCCACGGCCCGCGCCTCCTCCGCGGACAGCACGGGGTTGAGCAGCGCCAGGTGCAGCGCCCGGTGCAGTCCGAGCGACGCCGTCAGCAGCGTGCTGCCGCCGTCCGGGGAGAAGCCGATCCGCGTGTAGGCGAGGGTGAACCGCGCCGACTCGGCGGCGAGCACGAGGTCGGCGGCCGCGGCCAGCGGCACCCCGGCGCCGGCCGCGGTGCCCTGCACCACCGAGACCACCACCGCGTCCATCCGGTGCAGGTCGCTGACCACGCGGTGCAGCGACTCGGCCAGGTCGTCGACCATCTGCTCGACGTCCGCTGCGGCGGCGAAGGCCGACACGTCCCCGCCCACGCTGAAGGTCCGGCCGGCGGCGGAGAGCACCACGACGTGCACGTCGTCGGCGCGGGCCCGGCGCACCGCGCGGCCCAGCTCCCCGACCGTCGACGGCGTGAGGGGGTTGCCCCGCTCCGGGTCGGCCAGCCGGATCCGCGCGACGCCGTCCCGCTGCTCGTACTCGACCGTGCTCATGGCGGGCTCCTCCGCGGATACGGGGACGACCTGGTCCGAGGGTCCCAGCGCAGCACCCTAGGGCCGCAGGACGGCGCCCGGCGCGTGTCCCCCTCCGTGCATCGCGGCCCGGGCGGCCGCGTCCCTAGCGTCGACGTGGCCGGTCCCACCCGTTCCCCAGGAGGTCCCGTGTCCGACCACGAGCTGCCCGCGCCCAGCACGCGGGCCCGCGAGCTGCGTGACCGCATGGTCACCTTCATGCGGGAGGAGGTCCTGCCGGCCGAGCCCGCCTACCTGGCCCACCGGCGAGCGGCCGGCCCGGACGACCACGCCGTCCCACCGGTCGTCGAGGAGCTCAAGCGGCGGGCGCGGGCGCAGGGGCTGTGGAACCTGTTCCTCCCGGCGGAGTCGGGACTGACCCAGCTCGAGTACGCGCCGATCGCCGAGCTGTCGGGCTGGAGCCTCGACCTCGCCCCGGAGGCGATCAACGGCGCGGCCCCCGACACCGGCAACATGGAGCTGCTGCACCTGCTCGGCACCGAGCAGCAGAAGCGCGACTGGCTCGAACCCCTGCTGGCCGGGGAGATCCGCTCGGCGTTCGCCATGACCGAACCCGACGTCGCCAGCAGCGACGCCACCAACGTCGCCACCCGGATCGAGCGGGAGGGCGACGAGTACGTGATCACCGGCCGCAAGTGGTGGACCAGTGGCGCGATGGACCCGCGGTGCGCCTTCTTCGTGCTGATGGGCAAGACCGACCCGTCGGCGCCGGCGCACCGGCAGCAGACCATGGTGCTCGTCCCCCGGGACACGCCGGGCGTGACAGTCGTCCGCGACCACCCGGTCCTCGGTCACCACGACCGGCACGGGCACGCCGAGGTCTCCTTCGAGGCGGTGCGGGTGCCCGTCACCAACGTCGTCGGGGAGGAGGGCGGCGGCTTCGCCGCCGCCCAGGCGCGGCTGGGGCCCGGCCGGATCCACCACTGCATGCGCGCTCTCGGCGCGGCGGAGCGCGCCCTCGCCCTGCTGACCGCGCGGGCCCGTGAGCGGGTCGCCTTCGGGGGCCCCCTCGCGGACCAGGGGGTCGTGCAGCAGCAGATCGCCGAGTCCCGCCTGGAGATCGAGCAGGCCCGGCTGCTCTGCCACCGCGCGAGCCACGTCATCGACACGCACGGGAACAAGGTGGCCCGGGACCTCGTGGCGATGGCCAAGGTCGCCGTCCCCCGGGCCGCGACGCGCGTCATCGACCGTGCCATCCAGGTCCACGGCGGCGCCGGGATGTCCGACGTCACCCCGCTCGCGGCCATGTACGCCTGGCACCGCGCGATGCGGCTGTTCGACGGCCCGGACGAGGTGCACCTGCGGTCGATCGCGCGCGCCGAGCTCGGCCGCACGCCGGTCCTCCCGCCGCGGGGCTGAGCGCCCCCGGTCAGCCCTCCAGCCGCTCCTTCAGCTCGGCGAGGGCGCTGCGGTAGATGCCCGAGATCGCCTCTGCGAGCCGGGCCTCCTCCTCCGGTGAGCCCGCCGCGAAGTCCGCGGTCCACACGATCTCGGCGCCGCGGGCGTGGTCCCGGACCGAGAGCCGCGAGCGGTACTCCTCGAGCGCCAGGGGGCCGGACAGGTACTCGTAGACGTAGGACCGGCCCGCGTCGTCGTGCTCCACGATCCGCTCGGTGGCGTCCCCGCCACCTCCGGCGAAGGTGGCGTGCCGGACGTCGCCCTCCAGCCGGGAGCTCTCGATGGCGGGCACCCAGGCGGCGATGGCCCCCGCGTCCCCGGCCACCCGCCAGACGGCGTCGGGTGCCTCGGTGATGACGACGGTCTCGGTGACGTTCACGGCAGCTCCTGGTCGGGACGGAGGGTGTCGGGGTGTTCCACGAGGACCCCGGTGAGGTCCTCGACGACCGAGGGGGCGAGGCCACGGGCCCGGAGGAACGGGCGGACCCCGCCGTACCGCTCGTCCACGGCGGCCAGGAACCGGCGCATCGCCTCCGCTTCGACCACCCAGGTCGCGGGCGGGTAGACGTCCACCGCGTCGCCGTAGGACACCATGCCGCGCAGGCGTTCCATGGCGGGTGCGACGTCGTCCGCGCCGGCCGCGTACTCGGCGACGACGTCGTCGCGCCGCACCCCGACCGCGGTGAGCAGCAGCCCGACGACGACGCCGGTGCGGTCCTTGCCGACGGTGCAGTGCACCAGCGCGGGCAGACCACCCGGCCGGGCCAGCTCCCGGAACGCGCCCACGACCGCACCGGCGCCGTGGTCGAGGTACCGGAGGTACGTGTCGACGACCGGGTCGTCCCCGGGCATGGGGGCCACCGCGGAGCCGGGCGCCACGACCCCGCCGACGCGCACGGGGTGCAGGGACTGCCGGATCCCGAGCGCGTCCAGCGGGCCGCGTCCCTCCTGCTCGACCTCGTGCGGCAGCCGGAGGTCGATCGTCGACCGGATGCCGGTGTCGGCCACCAGCCGCCGCGCCGCCTCCGGGCCGAGGAACTGCGGGGTCCCGCTCCGGTAGAGCAGGCCGGGGCGGATCCGCCCGCCGTCGTCGGTCCGCAGGCCGGCGACCTCGCGGAACCCCAGCAGCCCGTCGTAGGTCGCGGTCACTGGGTGGACAGGATGGTCACCACGCAGGCGTTGCCGTCCATCCCGGCGGCGCCGCCGCCCATGGTCTCGACGAGGCCGACGCGGTGCCGGGCCACCTGGCGCGCGCCGGCCCGCCCGCGCAGCTGCCAGGCGATCTCGGCGAGCTGGGCGGTCCCCGTGCCGCCGAGCGGGTGCCCCCGGGACAGCAGGCCGCCGCTGGGGTTCACCGGCTGGGCGCCGTCGCGGGCGGTGTGCCCGGACGGCGCGAGCTCGGCGCCCTCGCCCCGCGGCGCGAGCCCGAGGGCCTCCAGCGTGAGGACCTCGCCGATGGTGAAGGCGTCGTGCACCTCGAGGACGTCGATCTCCCCGGGGGTGCGGCCGGCCTGCGCGAACGCCTTCCCCGCGGCCCGGGCGACCGAGGCGTAGCCCCAGACCTCGTCGCTGCGGTGGTCCCACAGCGCCCCCGAGACCATGGCCGAGGCCTCGATGCGCAGGTCGTCCCGGTTCCCGCGGTCCGGCCCGACGACGGCCGCGCCGGCGCCGTCGCTGGTCGGGCAGCACTGCAGGAAGGTCAGCGGCTCGGCGATCATCCGCGAGGCCAGGACCTCCTCGACCGTCGGCGCGTTGTTCCGCAGTTGCGCGCGGGGGTTGTCCAGCCCGTTGCGCTTGTTCTTGACCGCCACGGCGGCCAGCTGCTCGGGCGTCACGCCGAACTCGTCGACGTAGCGCGCCGCCTGCAGGGCGTAGAGCCCGGGCAGCGGCAGGGACGACGCGCCCTCCGGGTCGGTGGCCTCGGGGACGATCGCGCCGGAGAACAGGGTGGACATCTGGTCGACGCCGAGGACGAGCACGCAGCCGAAGCGCCCGGTCCGGACCGCCTCCACGGCCTCGTGGTAGGCGCTCGTGCCGCTGGCGCAGGCGTTCTCGATCGTCCACATCGGGACGCCGGGGATCCCCATCCCGCGCTGCACCCGGGTGGCGACACCGGGTGGCCCGAAGACCGACCCCACGATGACCGCGTCGATCTCCGCCGGGCTGATGCCGGCGTCCCGGACGGCCTCGGACACGGCGTCCCAGGCCAGGGACTCGACCCGGCGCTCCGGGAAGAGCCCGTAGGCCGAGGTCCCGACACCCCACAGCATCGGCTGGTTCACGGCTGCTCCTCCCGTGCGGCGACCAGGTCGCCGCGATCGGTGCCGGTGATCCGCGCGCGCGTGCCGGCGCGCAGGACCTCCGGTTCGGCCAGGTGGACGAGGACCCGCGGGCCGTCGTCGAGATCCAGGTGGGCCAGCCCGAACGGAGGCCGCCGCTCCCCCACCGGGATGGCGACGACGGTCGAGGACCACACCGTCCCGGTGGCGGCGAAGCGGTCGGGCTCCACGGCGCCGTAGCAGATCGGGCACCAGGGGATCCCCCGCTGTGCGGCGGGGTAGCGGCAGGCGGTGCAGCGCACGCCGAGGACGGCGCCGTCGTCGAACACCGGTCGCGGGTCCGCGACCTCGAGCCCGCCGACCGCCGCGCCGGGGCGTCGCTTCGTCGGCCGGCCGACGCCGAGACCGCTGCCGCCGACACCGGCCTCGCTCGTGCTGGGGGTGGCGGCCGACATCAGTGGTCCCCCTCCAGGGTCAGGGAGAAGCCGGGCCCGTCGACGTGCAGGTAAGCCCCGACCGAGGTCTCGACCAGCTCGCGGACGAAGCGCATCTCCCGCGTCGTGGGCGCGAAGTCGCGCTCGCGCCGCGGGGTGGCCCGCATGACGTCGATGTCGGCCTCGGGCACCAGCAGCCGCAGGATCAGCTCGTCGTCGGAGACGGACTCGCCGAACCGGCGGCGCAGCTCCTGGAGGCTCGGCTGCGGCGGCTGCCAGTCGGTGTAGCTCTTGGCCTTGGGCGTGCTCATGATCGTGTCGAGGACGTCCTGGTCGAGCGGGGCGACGGGGCGGCCGTAGAAGCCGTGCGCGTAGATGAGCACCTCGTCGGGGACGACGGAGTACCGCTGCCCGGTGACGACGTTGAGCACCGCCTGGGTCCCCACGAGCTGGGAGAACGGCGTGGCCATGACGGGGTACCCGAGCTCCTCGCGCACCCGCGACATCTCGTCGAGGACCTCCTCGAAGCGGTCCTCCATGCCCCGCGCCCGCAGCTGGTCCTTGAAGGTGCCGGCCATGCCGCCGGGGAGCTGGTGGCGGTACTGGAACAGCGAGTACTCGGCCGGCCGGCCCACCGGCAGCGCCTCGTACTCGGCCACCCGCAGCAGGTGCTCGGCGACCGGTGCGAAGCGGGACTCGTCGAGGTCGACGTCGAAGCCGGCGTAGCGCAGGTTGGCCACGGTGTTCTCGGTCGAGGGCAGCGAGACGCCGGCGGCCAGCGGGCGGCTGGCGGTGTGCACCCGGTCGGCCCCGGCGAGCACGCCCTCGAGGTAGTTCAGCGGCGCGAGCGCGTTGTTGCTGTGGAAGTGGATCTCCACCGGCAGGTCGCCGGCCGCGCCCTTGATCGCCGAGACCAGGCTGCGGGTCCGCTCGGGGGTGAGCAGGCCCGCGGCGTCCTCGAGCTCGATCCCGTCGGCGCCGAGGGCGACCAGCTCCCGCGTGCGCTCCGCGTAGTACTCGTCGGTGTGGTACGGGCTGTCGGCGAACAGGATGCACGGCAGGGCCGCCGCGCCCTCGGCCTGCACGGTCTTCACCAGCCGGCCGATCTTGTCGGTGTTGAACAGCCCGTCGTAGATCCAGAAGCTGCCGATGCCGTGGGCGCACAGCCGCTGGACCCACAGGTCCATGACGCTGTCCGCGGTCAGGCCGAAGGTGACGATGCCGTTGCTGCGGGTCCCCGCCCGCACGGTGGTGCGCGGCATCGCCCGCGACAGCGAGACCAGCTGGTCCCAGGGGTCCTCCTTGCAGTGCCGCACGAGCACCTCGAAGATCGAGCTACCGACCAGGTCGATGGTGTGGAACCCGGTCCGGTCCAGCTCGCCCGCGATGGGCAGGCCCATGTCCTTGCGCAGCTTCATGCCCCACCAGCTCTGCGGGCCGTCGCGCAGCGTCTGGTCGACGATCTCGATCGTCCGGCGGCGCCCGTCCGCGGTCCTCGGGGCGCGGTCGAGGTAGCTCATCAGGGTCCCTCCAGGTGGTGGGGCAGGCCGTGGGTGGCGATCCACTCGGTGGTGACGCGGCCGGCCCGGAAGTCGGGGTGGTCCAGTGCGGACCGCGCGAAGTCGCGCGTGGTCGGGACCCCGGCCACCTGCAGGCGACCGAGTGCCGCGACGAGGCGGTCGGCGGCGGTGTCGCGGTCCGGGCCGTGCGCGACGACCTTGGCGAGCAGGGAGTCGTAGTACGGGGTGACGACGTAGCCCGGCTCGCAGTGGCTGTCGACGCGGATCCCCTCCCCCACGGGCGGCACCCAGGTGGTGACCGTCCCGGGGTGCGGGGTGAAGCCGCGCGCCGGGTCCTCGGTGGTGATCCGGACCTCGATCGCGTGGCCGTCGACCCGGACGTCGTCCTGGGTCAGCCGGAGCGGTTCGCCCGCCGCGGAGCGGATCTGCTCGGCCACCAGGTCGACGCCGGTGACCATCTCGGTCACCGGGTGCTCGACCTGGATGCGGGCGTTGAACTCGAGGAAGGCGTACCGGCAGGTGTCGGCGTCGTAGATGAACTCGACCGTGCCGGCGCTGTCCAGGCCGAGGGCCTCGCCGAAGGCGACTCCGCTGCGGCGGATGTCCTGCCGCACCTGCTCGGGCAGGTTGGGCGCCGGGGACTCCTCGACCACCTTCTGGTGGCGGCGCTGCAGGGTGCAGTCCCGCTCGCCGAGGTGGATGACCGAGCCGTGCTTGTCGCCGAGGACCTGCACCTCGATGTGCCGGGCGTGGCGGATGTAGCGCTCGACGTACAGGCGTCCGTCGCCGAACGCCGCCTCCGCCTCGCCGGCCGCCGCGGGCCAGCGGGCCCGCAGCTCCGCCTCGTCCTCCACCACCGACATCCCCCGGCCGCCGCCGCCCGCCGCGGCCTTGACCAGCACGGGGTAGCCGAGGTCGGCCGCGGCCGCCACCGCCTCCTCGGTCGAGGAGAGGACCGGCGACCCGGAGAGGACCGGGATGCCGGCGCTGCGCGCCAGTTCCCGGGCGCGGGCCTTGTCGCCGGCACCGGCGACCGCCTCCGGCCGCGGGCCGATGAAGGTCAGCCCCTCCGCGACGCACGCCGCGGCGAAGTCGGGGTTCTCCGAGAGGAACCCGTACCCGGGGTGGACGGCGTCGCAGCCGGTGCCGAGCGCCGCGCTGAGCACCGACGGGATCGCCAGGTAGCTCTGCGTGGCCGGGGGCGGTCCGATGCAGACGGCGCGGTCGGCGAGCCGGGCGGCGAGGCCGTCGCGGTCGGCGGTGGAGACCACGACGACGGTCTCGATGCCGAGCGCGCGGCAGGCGCGGACCACCCGGACGGCGATCTCCCCGCGGTTGGCGACCAGGACGCGGCGGATCGTCGTCCGGACCGGGGCCTCCGGGACCGTGACAGCCGGACTAGCCATCGCTGGGACGGATCCAGAAGAGGACCTGCTCGTACTCGACGAGCTCGGCGTTCCGGGCGCAGACCTCGACGACCTCGCCCGCCGCCGGGGCGACCACCGGGTTCATGAGCTTCATGACCTCGACGATGGCCAGCTGCTGGTCGGCGGTCACCGTGTCGCCGACCTGGACGAACGGCGGCTGACCGGGACTGGGCGCGGTCCAGAAGGCCCCGACGGCCGGCGAGCGGACCGCGACGCAGCCGGTCGTGTCGACCGCGCCCCCGCCGGACGCGGGACCGGCGCCGGCGGCGGCGGCGGCGGCGGGGGCAGCGGCGACCGGTGCGGGCGGCGGGGCGGGAACCGGTGGCGGGGCCGCAGGAACGGGAGGAGCGGCCGGGGGTGCGGCGGCCGGTGCGGCCGCCGGGGCCGGGGTCGCCGCCGCGGTCAGGGCACCGGGCGGGCCGTCCTTCCCGATGGTGATCCGCAGGCCCCGGACCTCCAGCGTCATGCCCGTCCAGTCGGACCGCTGGAAGGTGCGGATCACCTCCTGGAGCTCGCGGAGGGTCGTGCTCAGCGGTACCTCGGCTGCGGCAGCCGGGTCGTCGACCGCGGTCATCGGGTCCCTCCCTGGTGCGCGACGGCCGTCAGCAGGACCGGCAGCCGGTGCGGCGCGACGATCACCTCGACGCCGGCGTCCAGTGCCGCGCGCACGCCGTCCGGGGTGGTGAACAGGGCACCGCGGACGGTCCGGGTGCCGGCGGGGATCGGCGGCAGCTGCTCGCCGAGCTCCTCGGCCGGGACGGCGTCGGAGTCCAGGACCGGCCCGGGCACGTCCGCGTCCGGGTCGGTGACCCGCACCTCGACCAGCTCCTCGGCCCAGGCGGTGAGCCGGCGGAGGTCGTCGTCCGAGCTCTCGTCGACGGCGGAGGACTCGACCTCGCCCAGGTACACCCGGCCGCTCGTCGCGTCCACGGTCACCGTGCGGCCGAGCAGCGCCTCGATCGTCCCCGGGCCGCACCCGGTGACGCACGGGGTGTCCAGCGCCCGGCTGACGACGGCGGCGTGACAGGTGGCGCCGCCCTGCTCGGTGACGACCGCGCCGGCCGCGATCATGCCGTGCACGTCGTCGGGGCTGGTCGACCGGCGGACGAGGACCGACCCCGGCCGCTGCTGGGCCTCCTCGGGCGTCCCGACGGCCAGGCCGGTGGCGACACCGGGGCTGGCCGGCGCGCCGGAGGTCAGCAGCTGCGCCGACGCGGCGGCCCCGGGCGTGATCTCCGGCCGCAGGAGGGTCCGCACCTGCTCGGCGTTGACCCGCCGGACCGCCTCGGCCGGTTCGAGCACCCCCTCGTCCACCAGCTCGACGGCGATGCGGACGGCGGCCCGGGCCGTGCGCTTGGCCGGCCGGGACTGCAGGAGGAACAGCCGACCCTGCTGCACGGTGAACTCGATGTCCTGCGCGTCCCGGCCCTCCCGGTCCAGGCGGTCGGCGGCGGTCATCAGCTCGGCGTGCACGTCCGGCAGCGACTCGGCGAGGGAGCTCAGTGGCCGGGGGGTGACCCGCCCGGAGACGACGTCCTCCCCCTGCCCGCGCGGCAGGTACTCGCCGTAGGGCTCCCGGACCCCGTCGACCGGGTTGCGGGTGAACAGCACCCCGGTGCCGGAGCGGTCGTCGAGGTTCCCGAACACCATCGCCTGCACGGTCACCGCGGTGCCGAGGTCGTCGGGGATGCCGTAGTGCCGGCGGTAGGCGACCGCGCGCCGGGAGCGGCTGGAGGCGAAGACCGCCTCGACGGCCGAGCGCAGCTGCTCCCAGGGGTCGGCCGGGACGGCGCCGACCCCGTCGTCGTCCAGCGCCGCCCGCACCGCCGCGGTGTCCGCGAGGTCGTCGAGGTCCTCGGTGCAGCCCAGGACGAGCCGGCCGTAGAAGGCGGTGAACCGCCGGTGCACCTCGGCGGCGAACGCCGGGTCACCGGTCTCCGCGGCGAGGGCGGCCTCGACGGCGTCGTTGCAGCCCAGGTCGAGGATCGTGTCCATCATCCCGGGCATGCTCACGGCGGCGCCGGAGCGCACCGACACCAGCAGCGGACGCTCGCTGCCGCCGAAGGTCCGGTCCAGCTGCCGCTCGAGGAGGCGGATGCCGGTCTCGAGCTCCTCGGCGAGCCCCTCGGGCAGGCGGCCGCCGGCGGACCAGGCCGCGCACGCCTCGGTGGTCACCACGAAGGCCGGCGGCACGCGCAGCCCGAGCGACCGCATGCGCCACAGGCTCCAGGCCTTGCCGCCCACGAGGTCGCGGCTGGGCTCGCGGGCGGGGTCGTCGGGGACGACGAGCCAGCGGTACCCGGTGCCGTTCGGCCGGGTCACGGTCGGCGCGGTCACTCGGGACGCTCCCGGCCGGTCAGGCGCAGCAGGTGCTCGTGCATCTGGAACCAGACGGTGTGCACCGAGTCGACCCGCACGCCGCTGACGTAGTCGGTCTCGCCGCCCTCGGCGCGGGTGAGGGCGGCGCCGATGCGGTCCAGGAAGCGGTCGACGAGCGGGTCGAGGTCGGCGACCGGGCGGAGCACCTTCGCCGTCCTGTCCACGACCCGCCCCAGCTTGTCGACGATCGCCGCGTCGTAGTCGGGGTCGCCGTGGTCGTTGGGGACGCGGTCCCCGCCGACCTCCTTGGTCTGCCAGTCGGTGGTCAGGGTGAGGACCTGCTTGTTCACGCCGGTCTCGAAGGAGTCCATCGCGTCCGAGACGGCCGGTGACGAGCGGAACTCCGCGAAGGCCTCCGGGTAGACGCCGTCGAGCAGCGCCCGGCCGGCCGGGGTGATCATGAAGTTGCCGCGGGCGGCCATCACCGTCTTCTCCCCCGCGGCCCTCTCCAGCGCCGCCTCCACCTCGGCGACGGGCTGTCCGGTGATCTCGGCGAGCTGCTCGGCGGAGGCGAGCTGCCGGAGCGTGAGCGTGTGCACGGTGAGCTGGTACGGGTCGAGCATCAGACGTCCTCTCGGGTGGAGCCGGCGAGCATGCGGTCGCGCACCTCGCGTCGCAGCGACTTGCCGACCGGACTGGTGGGGAGGTCGGACCACACCTGGACGGCACGTGGTCGCTTGAAGCCGGCCAGCCGGCCGGCGCAGAACCGCTCGATCTCGGCGGGGTCGGCCTCGGTGCGGGTGACGACGGCGGCCGCGACCCGCTCGCCCCACTTCTCGTCGGGGAGCCCGACCACCGCGGCCTGGACGACGGCGGGGTGGCTGAGCAGCGCGTCCTCGACCTCGCGGGGGTACACGTTGAAACCACCGCTGATGATCACGTCGTGCCGGCGGTCGAGCAGGTGGAGGTAGCCCTCGTCGTCCCACCGCCCGATGTCGCCGGTGTGCAGCCAGCCGTCGGGCTCGATCGTCTCGGCCGTGGCCTCCGGCCGCCGCCAGTAGCCGCTCATCGTGTGCGGCCCGCGGGTGAGCACCTCCCCGACCTCCTGCGGGCCGAGCACCCGGCCCTCGGCGTCGCGGACCTGCACCTCGACGAAGGTGTAGGGCTTGCCCGCGGACGTCAGCCGGTCGGGGGTGTGCTCCCAGGGCTGCAGGCAGGTGATGGCCAGCGGCGCCTCGGCCTGGCCGTAGAGCTGGGTGAAGACGGGGCCGAGGACCTCGAGCCCCTTCTGCAGGACCGTCGTGGCGATCGGCGCCCCGCCGTAGCAGAGCCGCTCGAGCGCGAGGTCCGCCCCGGCGGTGGCCGGGTGCTCGAGGAGCATCGCGATCATGGTCGGGACCATGAACGTCGTCGTCGCCCGGTGCTCCTCCGCCGCCTGGAGGAAGGCCTCCGGCGAGAACTTCGGCACGATCACGTTCGCCGCGCCCTTGACCAGGTGCGGCAGGAAGAAGGCGCCGCTGCCGTGGGTGATCGGCGCGGCGTGCAGCATCACCGAGTCCGGGCGCAGGTCCGGCAGCAGGTCGACCAGGAAGTTGGCGACCTCCGCCAGCTCGCTGCGGGTGGTCAGGACGACGGCCTTGGGCCTGCCCGTCGTCCCGCCGGTGTAGGCCAGCCTGAAGGGCGCCTCGGGGTCGCGCCGGACGTCGCAGGGGCCCGCAGGGGCGTCGGCGATCATCCGCGGCAGCTCGTCGGCGGGGACGACGAACTCGGTCTCGGCGGGCGGCTCGCCGGCGAGCACGAGCGCCCGGGCCTGCGAGTCCTCGATCTTGAACGCGAGCTCGTGCGGGGTCTCGCGGGCGTTGAGCGGCACCCGGACGAGCCCGGCCTTGGCCAGCGCGTAGTAGGTGACGACGCCGTCGATGCCGTTGGGCATCAGCACCGCGACGCGGTCGCCGGGTGCGAGGCCGCGGGCCAGCAGCGCGGTGCCCAGGCGGTCGGTCAGCTCGTCGAACTCCGCGAAGCTCACGACGCGGGCGCCGTCGACGAGGGCGGGGGCGGCACCGTACTGGCGTCCGGCCCGCCGGATCAGGTCACCGATCTGCACGGGGTGGTCCTCCTGGGAGCGGGGTCTCCCCGGCCGGCCGCGGGTGCGGGCCCGCGGCCGGCCGGGAGGCGGGGGTGGGTCAGCCGGCGGAGCCGGGCAGGTCGGCGCGGCGCAGGCCGGCGCCGCGGCCCTCGAGGTTCCGCGACCCCCGCTGGGCCAGCCGGTACAGCTCGTCGGCCCGCTCGGTCCGCCAGTGCCGCTTGACCCACTCCTCGTCGAGGTAGCGGTACGGCTCGGCCAGCACGGCCGGCCGGAAGTCCCGGGCCCGGCGGTTGTACTCGTCGACGTCGAGGCGGCCGGCGGACGTCGTCCAGAGGCCGGTCTTGGCGTCGAGGCTGCTGGAGCCGGAGAGCCGGTCCCCCGCCGTCGGGGCGAAGTCGTCGTCGACGAGCACCGAGTACGGGATGCCGGTCAGCATGTTCTGGTTGGCACCCGAGTACCGGGCCATCGAGTACTCGTTCGTCTTCTGGTGCGGGAAGCCGATCAGGCCCACCATCTCGGCGAGGTCGTCGCGGCCGTACTCGTCGTTCATCAGCGGCTTGAAGCGCTGCACGCGGTCGTCGAGGGAGAGCCAGTCGTCCTGCCGGTAGGTGCCGGCGAGGTGGGCGAAGTCCTTGGCCACCGAGGAGTACACCAGCGCGCCGGCGTCGATCATCTGCTCGCGCGTCCAGGTGGCGATCCGCTTCCAGAGGTCGGCGGTCGCCTCGTTGAGGATCTCCCGGTACTGCTCCATCGTCTCGGCCAGCTGCTCGGCGTTCTCCATGCCGACCGGCACGTAGCCGTCGGTGAGCGCGTCGGAGGTGTACATGCCGACGGCGACGATGTTCGCCGCGTCGTAGGCCGGCTCGGCCTCGAACGAGGCCCAGTCGTCCATGAGGTGGAAGTTGGTGTCCTTGAAGACGATGGGGATCGTCAGGTTGGCGACCGGCAGCCGGGTGGCGATGCCGTCCAGCCACGGGTAGTCGCCCTCGGTCAGCTCGAAGAAGTCGCGCACGATGAGCTGGCGGTTGTCCCCGAAGGCGTACGGGCCGCTGTTGTGCAG
The DNA here is from genome assembly GCF_042654585.1 of Geodermatophilus arenarius. Classification (NCBI taxonomy): domain Bacteria; kingdom Bacillati; phylum Actinomycetota; class Actinomycetes; order Geodermatophilales; family Geodermatophilaceae; genus Geodermatophilus; species Geodermatophilus arenarius. The sequence goes on along the minus strand of NZ_JBHSGR010000018.1, from coordinate 96,951 downwards.
CCCGATCCGGCACTCGCAGTGCGCCAGGAACGCGTACTGCGACAACTGCGCGACCAGCTTGGTCGCCGCCGTGTGCAGCCGGTCCCCCGGGGTCACGCCGTGCAGGTCGGACTCGAAGACCTGCAGGGTGCGCTCGGGCAGGAGCTGGCTGCGGTCGCCGAACTCCTTGTTGGTGAGGTGCCCGTCGTTGCGGTGGTAGGCGAGGTTGAACCGGCGGGAGAAGTCGAGCACGTCGACGACGTCGTCGACCGCGTCGGCGGGGCCGAGCAGGCCCCAGTTCATCAGCATCTCGCGGCCGATGAGGTAGAACGCCGGCAGTCCCCAGGCGGCGTTGACCGTGTTGACCTTGAGGCTGACCTCGCGGGCGCGGTCGCCCAGTTCCTCGGCCGGGGTCGCCGCGTCGATCTCGCGCAGCAGGGTCGGCCACCGGTAGAAGCTGTTGAGGTAGCTCAGCAGCATGTACGGGTTCATCGGGAAGAGCTTCGACTCCTGGACCGTGCGCGTGATGCACAGCCAGTACGTGGTGTCGCTGAGCTGACGGATGTAGTTGTTGGTCGACAGCAGCGACGGGTAGGTCAGCTTCAGGTTGCGGGCTGTGCCGGTCAGGGGGCTGGCGGTCATGGTCCTCAGGCCTCGCTCTCGACGATCCAGATCCGGGCGTGACCGGTGTCGCCGGTCTCGTAGGCGTCGGCCGCCGGCGGGGCCGCGGTCACCTCGATCTCGACGACGTCGCCGTCCTCCAAGGTGTCGATCCGGCAGTTCATGAGCGTGGGCACGTCGTACTCGCGGGCGAGGATGCCGAGGTGCGAGCGGACGGTGCCGCCGAGGCAGATGACGCCGGTGAAGTGCTCGATGATCGGCGCGGTCAGGGTGCCGCCCGAGTCGTCGATGACCGCGATCGTGCCGTCCGGGACGCCGTCGGCCAGGTACTCCATGACCTGCTCGATGGTCGAGACCAGGGCGACCGGGCCGGTCACGTTCGCGGACTTGCGGATGACGTTGTCACCCACCCCGACCTGGCGTCGCCCGTCGGCGCCCGCCGAGCCCTCGGCGAAGCCGGCGGCGGCGCGCTCGGGGCGCTTGTACTTCTCCGGCTCCGACTCCAGGGAGACCGTCGCCGAGAAGTCGAAGCGGTAGCCCGAGTCGAGCGCCTCCTGCTCGATCGCCTGCGCGTCGGTCAGCGAGAACAGGTCGTACTGGCGGTCGAAGACCACGTCCTTCCACGCCGCGCCGGTGGCCGCGAAGCGCGCCGCGGCCAGCTCGCGGACGGCGGAGTTGAAGCGTGCGGGCAGGGGCAGCATCTCGGTCGTGCCCCACTTCGGGGGCGACACCGCGGGTTCGGACATCGTCACCTCTCTGTGCTCGTCGATGAGCGGGCCGGCGCCGGACGGGGAGCCCGCCGTGTCGCCGGAGGTGGCGCGGCGGGCCGCACCGGGCGGTGGGCTGCGCTGCTGTTCACCTGGACGAAAGCTAGGTAGCGTCGGGAATGTGACCCAGTCCACGTTGGGGGACATTGCCGCGCCGCCGCGACGCCGGACCCCGGCGCGGGCCGTGCTGCGCCAGGTCGACTACGAGCGCGCCTTCGACGTCCTGGAGAGCTGCGCCGTCGCGCCGTCCCTCCCGGACCTCCGCGAGGAGCTGGTGGAGTCGCTGGGCAGCACCTTCGGGCTGCGGCACGTGTCGTTCTTCGCCGGCGCGACGTTCCACAGCACCTTCGGCGACCTGACCCCGCTGACCGAGGGCCTGACCGTGCGGATGCTGCCGGAGTACCACGACCGGTGGTCGCGCTACGACCTGTTCGGTACGCCCGCGGCCATGCGGCAGCTGGTCACCACCGGCGTCTCCTCGCTGGCGGAGCTGCGGGCTATGGGCAGCCTGCCGGCGTCGGCCGACGCCTACGTCCGCCACTTCCTGCACACCACCTGGCGCATGGAGACCGCCGCGGCGATGCGCCTCGAGCTGCCCGGCGGCCACACGGCGCTGGTGGGGATGTTCGACTCGGCGCCCGACCGGCTGGGCCCCCACGAGCTGGCGACGCTCCGCCTGCTCTCCGGGCAGCTGTCCGCGGTCACCCGGCGCCTGCCGGTGTCCCGGCGGCACGCCGCGCTCGCCGGCCTGTCCGAGCGGCAGCAGCAGGTCGTGCAGCTGGTCGCCGACGGGCTGTCGAACGCCGAGATCGCCGAGACCCTGTCGCTGGCCGAGGACAGCGTGAAGAAGTACGTCAGCCGGATCCTGGCCACCACCGGCTGCCAGTCCCGCATGGAGCTGGCGCTCCTCGCCCGCGCGCACGGCTGAGGGCCGCCCGCACGAGGCGGGCGGCCCTCGAGCCGTACCCGAACGGCCACCCCCAGGGTCCCTCCGCCTGCGCCTGCGAGGCGGGGGGAGGGTGGTCCTCCCACTAGAGGAAGGACGACTCCCGGGTCAGGCCGTAGCGGGGGTGCTCGCCGATGACCATGGACTCGAAGATCCCGTAGCCCTCCGCGTCGCCCTCACGGACGCGGATGACGCAGTCGCGCAGCTGGTGGACGGTGCGCGCGGTCTCCGGGTCGGACACGTCGGCGAAGCGTTCCCCGTCGACGTGCGTGGGCCCCAGCCACTGGCCGTGGCGGTGACCCTTGAACCCGAAGTACAGCCCCGTGCCGAGGTGGAACCCGGTGTGGCTGGCCGCCTCCACCTCGATGGTGCGGGTCTGGCCCCAGCCGGCGTCGAACACCATCTTGCCGCCCAGCAGGCGCCGGTTCACCGGGTCGAACTTGAGCTCGTCCTGGAGGGCGTGCAGCGGCCGCTGGGTGCCGTCGGGCAGGTTCTCGAACCCGGAGAAGTACGTCGTCCGCCCGTTGACCCACTGGTGGTAGTGGTGGATCTCGTAGCTGCTGCCGTCGGGCCGCTGCAGCCACATCGGGCTCCAGGTGAGGATGAAGTCCCCGGCGAGCCGGTCGGGCCGGTAGACGTCCGCCGGGGGCTCGCCGACGTCCATCCGCACGCCCCAGGAGTGGTCGCGGAAGCCGAACCACTCCTCGTCGTGGACGTCGATCTGCTCCCCGTCGACCCAGATCCGGCCGCTGACCGTCGAGGGCTGGTGGTAGCGGAGCAGGTCGGAGCAGATCCGGAAGCCGGACGGCTCGCGCTGCGAGTCCTTGGACTCCAGGAAGGGCGGCAGCACCCCGGTGACGGTGAGGTCGAACCGGATCGGCAGCACGTGGTTCTCGCGCAGCACCCACCGGACCTTCCTCAGCGGTTCGAGCACCTCGTAGTCCAGCGGGCCGACACCGACCCGCTCCGGGTCGCTGTCCAGCTGCCGGCTGGCCCGGACGGTCAGCTGCTCCGTGCCGCGGGAGATGCCCGCGAACATGTCGATGACGTTCCGGTTGTGGTACTTGCCCAGACCGACGTCGACCTGCAACGAGCCGTCCCGGGCGAACAGCGACGCCCACAGCTTCTCGGTCCAGGAGACGTCGGCCTGGCTGATCGTCGCGAACGTCTCGGGTGTCTGGTGGCAGAGCAGCTCGTCCGCGGGGACGAGCCGCTGCATCGACTGGCGCATCGATGTCCTCCTGGTCAGGCCGTGCGGGTCGGCGAGAAAGCGCCCGGCATGTCGTTGGCCACCAGCGCGGTCCCGAAGATCGCGGCGGCCTCGTCGTCGTCGTCGAAGGGGTCGGGGTAGAGCGCCAGCGTGTCCGGCGAGAAGGACCAGTCGACCCCGTCGGTCACGCCGGCGACGTCGGCGAACGGCCGCAGCCCGGACGTGTACATCCGGGTCGCGGAGAAGATCCGCTGCTCGCGGTCCATGTCGGCGAACTGCTGGTAGACGGCCAGGTGCGACCGGCTCAGGTCGGCGGTGAGCTGCGCCCACTCCCCCGGGTCGAGGACCCGCTGCTGCCCGTCGGCGGTGTGCCCGACGACGGCGGCGTCGGTGACGGCGCCGAGCAGCTGGTCGGGTTCGGTGAACGTGGTCCCCCAGTCGTTGATCTCGAAGCTGGAGAACGCCGCCGGGTCGTAGGTGAGCACCAGCGTCAGGCCCGTGAAGGGCGGCCGCAGCTCCCGGGCCCACGGGTAGTCGAACGTGCTCGGTCCCAGGGACAGGTAGTCGCGGACGATGGTGTGCCGGCCGTCGGGCTGCACGTACGGGCCGGAGTCGTAGATGCCGACCCGGGAGTCGGTGAAGTAGAGGAACGAGTAGCCGGCGACGGTTGCATTGAGCCGCTTGAGCGCCTTGGCCGCGTCGGCGTCCAGCCGCTGCGTCGCGGCGCTCAGCGAGGTGACGGCCTCCGCCGGGAGGTAGCGGTTGGTGAAGCCGGCGTCCTTGTTGTCCAGGGTGCCGTCGCCGCGGTGGGCCAGGGTGAGCCGGCGCCAGAAGTCGACGACCGTGCGGACCTCCTCGGTCCGCTCGTCCGGGCGGAGCCTCCCCGTGCGGATCAGGCACTCCCGGCCGCACAGGTAGTGGTAGCCGGCCATCCAGATCCACAGCGGGCTGACCTGCCCGGGCGCCGTCCGCAGCCGCCGGCCGATCTCCTCCGCCGGCATCGCCGCGTCGATGACGGCGACCCGCTGCGCGTAGGTGTGGAAGTCGTCGATCACCGACAGCGACATGTACGGCAGCATCGGGAACAGCTCGGAGGTGAACGACGAGCGCCGCGTCATCTCCGGCTTGAACGCACGGCCCATGTGCTGGACCAGGTCGTCGAGCCGCTCGTCGGTCAGCGGCTCGGCGATCAGGGCCTCGAGGTCGGCCGGGGAGACGTCGACGTCGAAGTCCTTGACGCCGATGTCGTCGCCGACCCGGCGGACGTAGGCCCACCACCGCTCGGACACGTCCTCCCGTGCCGGCGGCGCGGCGGTCGCCGCCGGGGCCCCCGCCGAGGACAGCGACACGAGACCGAGGTCGCCGTCCTGGACCTGCAGGGTGAGCTCGGCGCCGTCGTCGGGGACCTCGACCAGCTCGGTGCCCACGAGGCAGGGGACCTCGAACTCCCGGGACACGATGGCGAGGTGGGAGCGCAGCGTGCCGTCGCGGGCGACGATGCCGCCGAGCCGCCCGAGGATGGGCGAGAGGAACGTCGTGCCGCCGGACTCCACGAGCGCGATCGTCGCCTCGAGGTCGGAGTCGATCGCCTCGATGACGTCGGACGGCGAGCGGAACCAGCGGGCCCGGCCCGTGACCGGGGGGAAGCGGTAGGAGGGGATCCCCTTGCCGATCTGGGACATGGTCATCGCTCCTGTCCGAGGGGGCGGAAACAGCCGTCCCGGTCCTGCGGGACGAAGACGCCGCCGATGAGCCGCAGGGCCAGGTCGGGGTCGCTGAAGCGGGCGTAGGACTCCGCGATGCGCGGGGTGACGGTCCAGTCGATCTCGTCGAAGCAGCCGGCCAGGCGGGCCCAGGGCTTGAGCTTCCACGCGTACATCTGCGTCGCGTAGAGGTTGCGCTCCTCCGGGTCGGTCTCGGCCAGGCGCTGGTAGAGGGCCCGGTGGGCGCTCCGGATGGCCTTGGTCGCCGCCTCGACCTCGTCGGCGCCCAGCGGGCGCAGGGTGCCGTCGTCGGTGCAGAAGACCTGCGTCTCGATCAGGGCGGACTGGTGGTCGCTGGGGCTGAACCAGGCGGTGCCCCAGACGTTGTTGTCCATCCGGACCGAGCCGGGCAGCCGGTGCGCGATGACGAAGTGGTGGTACGGGAGGGTCTCCCGGATGCCGTCGACCCACGGGAAGTCGCCGTCCCGGTCGGTGCACGTCTCGCGGAGGGCGAGGAAGGAGCCGTCCTCGAGCACGTACGGGCCGGTGTCGCAGACGGCGGTGCGCGCGTCGCAGTTCTCCAGGAACGCGTAGGCGGTCAGCCGGGCGCCGAACTTGCGGATCGTCCCCTTCAGGCCCTCGTCGGCGGGGAGCAGTTGCCCGCGGATCTCGTCGAGCAGCGACCGGGGGACGACGTGGGAGCTGTTGGCCGGTTCGGCGTCCATGTTGAACAGCACGCCGTCCGTGCGGGCGGCGATCGTCGCCTCCCGCCAGAAGCGCAGGACCGTCAGCTGGTCCTCCAGCCCGTCCGCGAGGCCGTTCTCCCCCAGGTCGACGAACAGCTCACGGCCGGTGAGGTAGTGCAGCGGCATCGCGGCCAGGTTGATGAAGCTGCGCTTGGTGCCGATCGGCAGGTCACGGCTGACCAGTTCGGACGGCGTGGCGTGCCGCAGGATCGTCCGGAGCCGGTCGGGGACCTGGAGGTAGTCCTCCATCATCGACATGAGGATGTAGGTGTTCATGCCGAACAGCTCGGACTCGAAGACGGTGCGGGCCGCGAGCTCGGACCTGTAGGCGGCACCGGCCTTCTGCACCAGCCAGTTCCACTCCGCCAGGGACGGCTCGTACGCGGCGTCGGTGTACAGGGCCGTCAGGTCGGCCGGCGTCTCCAGCGAGAGGGTCATGCCGTCACCGCCGCGCCCGTCACCGAGATCCGGGCCGTCTCACCGTCGGTGAGGTCGAGGACCACCGTGTCCCCGTCGGACACGGTCCCGGTCAGCTGCGCGGCGAGCACGCACGGCACGTCGGACTCCCGCGACAGGATGGCCAGGTGCGACTCGCGGCTGCCGGCCGTGCACACGATGCCCTTGAGGTCGGGCAGGATCGGCGACAGGAAGGTCATGCCGCCCTTGTTGACGAAGGCGACGGTGTCCTCGAGGTCGTCGTCGTCGATGGACAGGACGTCGGACGTGTCGTTGAACCACCGCGCGGTGCCCGTCACCGTGCCGGCGACGAAGAGGTTGGTGCCGGTCGCCACCTCACGTGGATTGCCGCTCATGAGTGCTCCGTCCCGCCCCGACGCCGGGGCGATCGATGGGCCACGCCGCGTTCTGCTACGGCCAGCCCGGACGGTATGAGCGGCGTCACACCCGACCCAGTGCACTTAGGGGGACACTCCCCCGTCAGGGCACCCGCTGGGTCGTCGCAGCGCTGACGGGGGCGCCGACCCTAGGGTCGGTCCGTGATCCGGGTCTGCTTCGCCGGCGTGACCGGCTGGACCGCGCCGCCGATCCTGGCCGCCGTCGACGCCGCCGACGACCTGGTCCTCACCGCGGGGGTGTCCCGCTCCGCGGCCGGCCGGGCGCTGTCGGAGGTGACGGCGTCGCGCAGCGAGGGCAGGGTCTTCGGATCCGTCGCCGACGCGCTCCACTCGGCCGAGGTCGACGTGCTGGTCGACTACACCAGCGCCACCGCCGTCGAGGAGAACGTGTGGACCGCCGTGCAGGCCGGTGTGCACGCGGTCGTCGGTTCCAGCGGGCTGACCGACGACGACTACACCCGGCTGGACCGGCTCGCCCGTGACCGGGGCGTCGGGGTGATCGCCGCGGGCAACTTCTCCGTCCAGGCAGCGGTCCTGCAGCGGGCCGCCACACTGGCCGCCGGGCTCATCGACCGCTGGGAGATCGTCGACTACGCGAGCGCCGGCAAGCCCGACGTGCCCAGCGGCACCGCCCGCCAGCTCGCCGAGGCCCTCGGTGCGGTCCGCACGCCGGCCTCCGCCGTCCCGCTGCCGGAGCTGCACGGCCCGGTCGAGGCGCGGGGCGCGGAGGTGGCCGGCAGCCGCGTCCACTCCGTCCGGCTGCCGAGCTTCGTGGTCAGCACCGAGGTCGTCTTCGGCGGCACCGGGGAGCGACTGGTCATCCGACACGACGCCGGCGAGTCCCCGGACCCCTACGTCGCCGGCACCCTGCTGGCCGTCCGGCGGGTGGCCGAGGCGCCGGGCGTCCGCCGCGGCCTCGACTCCCTGCTGTTCGACCAGCCCTGACCGGACCGGGCTCGGCCCGGCCGGTGCAGGGTCAACCGACCGCGACCGGGCCGTCCGGTGTGCGGGGACCCGGTGGCGGCTCGGCCGCGGCCAGGATGCGGGCGACGTTGTCCGGCGCGAAGAACTCGGCAGGTGACTCGACCCCGGCGTTGACCCGCGCGAACCGGTCCATCGCCTCCCGGTTGCCGGCAGCGGCGGCGAGCAACCGCTGGAGCTCGGGCGGGGCCGGCTCCAGGGACGCGAACTGCAGGGTGAACTCGTACATCGGCAGGACGCGTGCGTCCCGGCGGGAGTGGTACTCGCCCAGGGCGGCGTCGAACGGACGCCCGCCGGCGAGGGTCTCGTGCAGCGCGGTGGCGCACAGCTCCGCGTCCAGGAAGGCGTCCTGGATGCCCTGCGCCGTGACGAAGTCCTTGTTGTAGCCGGCGTCGCCCACCAGGACCCAGCCGGGCCCGTGGGGCTTGCGGAGGTAGTTCGGCACGACCGCACCGACGAGGCGGGTCTCGCGGGTGGCTGCACGGAGCCGCTCGGCGAACGACGGAGCCAGGCCGAGGGTCTGCAGGTACGCCCCCTCGAGGTCCTGCTTCCTGGCCTGGAACTCCCGGTACGGCCATCCGGCGATGACCAGCGTCAGGTCGTCGTTCGTGGCCCACGCGGCGAAGGCCCGCTCCGGACGGTCGTAAGCCTCCCAGCGGCCGTGCATCGGCAGGCCGCTCCAGTAGGCGTAGTAGCCGCACAGCAGCGGCGGGTGCTCCCGGTACTGCTCCGGGCGGACGACCCGGGCCACGAGCGAGTGCAGACCGTCCGCGCCGACGACCACCCGCGCGCGCTCGTCGACCGGGCGGCGCTCGTCCCGGCCGTGGCCGCGGACCCCGACGACCGCGCCGTCCTCGACGAGCAGCTCGTCGACCGGGAAGCCCTGCCGGACCTCGGCGCCCGCCTCGGCCGCCGCCTCGACCAGCAGCTCGTCCAGCACCGTCCGCCGCGGGGCGTACGCGACCGGGCTCTCCGGGGTGCCCGGCGCGCCGGCGAGGGTGAAGTGCCCGAAGTCGAACGCGTAGGTGTCGATCGCCGGACACCCCGAGGCGACGACCCGGTCGAGGAGGCCCCAGCGCTGCAGCGCCGCCACCCCCGGGGGGTGGAGACCGTGTCACTGGGGAAGGTGGCCCGGTCGACGACCAGGACCCGGTGGCCCTGGCGGGCCAGCAGCAGGGCGGTGGCGGAGCCCGCACACCGGGCTCCGACGACGACGACGTCGTACTGGTTCTCGTGCACGTCGCACCAGCCGGACGGTCGAGGGGATGGCGGACACGGGGCCGCGGGGTCAGCCCCGCGGCGGCAGCGGCGGTCCGACGAACCGCTGCCCGTACCGCGCGCCGATCTCTCCGAGCGTCTGCGGGTCCGGCGGCTCGCCGGGAGGCAGCGTCGCCGCGAACGCCGAGGCGTCCCGGAAGAACCCCTCCACCCCGGCCGGACCGAAGAACAGGAGCACTCGCGCCTCGTCGGAGCTCATCGTGAACGCGTGGGCGACCCCGCGTGGGCCGTAGACGACGGACCGCGGCCCGGCGTCGGTCACCTCGTCACCGAGACGGAACCGCACCTCGCCCTCGAGCACCACGAAGAACTCGTCGTCGTGGCCGTGCACGTGCAGCGGCGACCCGAAGCCCCGCGGACCCCAGAACTCCACGGCGGCGTACCTCCCCTGCGTCTGCGCGGCGGTCGCCTTGATCGTGAGACGGGCCCCGCCGAACCAGGAGTCCAGTGCCTCGCCGGCGCCAGGGTGCAGCACGTACCCGTCGGTGCCGTCCGGGAGCGTCAGGACGGTCATCGGTCATCACCTCCCTGTGACGGCAGGTGCGAGTGGTGGACAGGCTCGCGGAGTCCCCGCGACGCCGCCGCGGCCGAAGGTCCCGTCGACGAGGGCACATGGGACCGTGTCGGTCCCGACCGCCGCGAGCGGTCACCGTCGCCGGGCGTCGGCCTCCGGCCCACCGGACACGAAGGCCAGGACCGCGCTCGCGAACAGGTCCGGCGCGGTGAGCATCGCGACGTGCCCCTGGCCCGCCAGCGACACGATGCGTGCTCCCGGCAGCGCCGCCGCCACCGTCGCCGTCGACTCCGCCTCCGGCGGCGGGCTGTCCGAGCCGAGCAGCAGCAGCGTGGGCACGGAGAGGGCGGCGAACCGCTCCGGCCGGAGGCGGTAGGCGTCGTGGGCGCGCACCTCGCGGACGACGGTGTGCGCCGCGGCCACCCGGTTCGGCCAGGACGGCAGCAACCGCATGCGGGCGAGCTGGCCGGCCGAGACCCCCGCGGCCACGGTGAGCAGGCGGGTCACGACCTCCTCGCGCCGGTCGGCGGCCAGCGACGCGGCCAGCTCGTCGGTGAGCCCGGGCGGAGTGGGCACCCCGGCTCCCGCCTCGTAGAGGACCGCGCGGCGGATCCGGCGGGTCCGTGTCAGCGCCTCGAGCAGGCACAGGCCGCCGTAGGAGTGGCCGAGCACGTCGACCGGGCCCCCGGTGGCGGCGGCCACCGCCTCGACGACGGCGGCCACGTCGGCGCCCTCCTCCTCGATCCGGTACCCGGCGGCGTCCCCGCTCCCGCCTCGGCCCCGCCGGTCCATCGCGTACACGGTGACGTGCGGCTCGAGCAGCGGGAGCACCGTCTCCCAGCGGGTGTGGTCGGCGGTGGCGCCGTGTACCAGGACCAGCGCCGGTCCCTGCCCCGTGCGCCAGTACGCGATACGGGTGCCGTCCCGGGACGTGGTCGTCAGCCGGCTCTCCGTCCGGACGTCCATGGTGATCCCCTCCCACCGGTCGGATCGGTGGACCGAGGGTGGGACCGGGGCCGGCGGGACGGCATCGGGTGATCGCCCCATCCCCCGAGCAGGTCGTGCTCCATGGCGAACAGGGCCGCGGCCGGGCGCGTGGTGACGCCGATCTTGGCGTAGACGTGCTCGACGTGGTGGCCCACGGTCTTCGCCGAGATCCCCAGCCGGCGGGCCACCTCCCGGTTGGAGCACCCGTGGGCGATGAGCCGGAGCACCTCCACCTCCCGTTCGGACAGACCCGCCGGGCGGGCGCCTCGCGGGCGGCCGGCGGCCTGTCCCTCGACCGTCAGGACCGCCTCGACCGCCGTCCGGTCGAGGCGACCCTCGGCCGCCTCGCGCCACAGCACGTCACGGACCGCGGCAGAGGTGGACGCCGGGCGGTGCGGCCGGTCCTCGCGCAACGCCGTCCAGACGTCGGCGGCGGCGAGCAGGCGCGCCGGGCCGGGGAGCTGCGCGGCAGCGCTGCCCCGGTGGTAGCCGGACCCGTCGAGCCGCTCGTGGTGGGCGCCGGCGAGGGCGGCGACCGGCCGCAGCTGCGCGCACCTGCCCAGGACGCGTTCGGAGAGGTAGGGGTGCAGGCGCACCCGCTCGACCTCGGCCGGGCCCAGTGGTCCGGGGCGCTGCCAGATCCCGCTCGGGACACCGACGGCGCCGACGTCGGCGACCGACGCGGCACGGGTCAGGGTGGCGAGCTCCGGACCGGACAGCCCGCAGGCCCGCCCGGCGGCCCGCGCCGTCGCGGCGAGCCGCGACGAGCGCCCCCGTGTCCACGTCGACCGCAGGTCGGTGAAGTCCCCGACCGCGGCCATCGCCCGGTCCAGCCCGGCGGACCCGACGCGGCGCACCGGTTCGGGCTCGCCGGCCAGCACCTCCTCCCACACCGCCGGCTCGTCCGGCGCGGGGATCCCGACGGCGAGGACGGCGTCCACGGCGGCCGGGTCGTAGGCCCGGCCGCGGCGGCGGGTCAGGACGTCCGTCGCCGCGTCCGGCCCGGCCGCCCGGTGCCACAGGACGGCGTCACGCGCGACCACGACCACCCGGACCGGGACCGGGATCTCGGCGCCCGACAGCCCGTTCGGCAGGCCACGGCCGTCCCACCGCTCGTAGGCGTGCGCCAGCGCCTCCACCACCCCGGGTCCCAGGCCGAGGCGGGCCGCCAGGCGGGCGCCGACCTCGCAGTGCGACACCTCGGCGCGGGCGGAGGCCAGCGCCTCGGCCAGCAGGCCGGCCCGGCGGGGCGGCGAGAGACCCCGCCCGGCGCTGCGCACCAGCGTCCGGACCTCCTCCCTGGCCGAGCCCGTGGCCACCGGAGCCATCGCGGCCATGAACCCGAGGTTGTCCCCGCCCGCGAGCCGCGCCATCTCCGGCGCGTCGGCGGTGCAGCCGAGGAACCGCAGCAGGGCGACGAAGTGGACGTCGGCGACCGTGCCGGCGTCCAGTCCGAGGGAGCGGGCGACGGTCACCGCCAGCCGGCAGGTCCGCAGGGCGTGCTCCATCGGCTGGCCCGTCACCAGGTCGGTGGCCAGCGAGATCGACGCGACGAGCTCGGTCAGCCGGAGCCCGTCGCCGTCGGGCACTCCACCGCTCGGCACCGCACCACCCGTCAGCGCCGCGAGTGCAGGAGGGGCCCGCGGAGGTCGAGGTAGGTGGGCGGCTCCTTGGCCAGCCGCGTCAGTTCCTCGACGACCTCCCGCCACTCCGCCGGGGGCTCCCTGCGCTCGCCCTCGCGGGCCTCGTCCTCCGACGTGAACCAGGTGACCTGGACCCAGCGCCCGTCATCGGAGCCGATGCGCATGGTGGCCAGGACGTCGGGCCGGTACTCGGCCAGCCGCTCCCGCGGCATCTGCCGCACGAGCTCCCTGGCGCGCTCGAGGTCGGTGGTCTGGCCCTGCATGACCTGGACGAAGCCGGCGCGGTCCGGGTCCCCGAACAGGTCGACGGTCACGTCCTCGCTGTCGAGGAACGCGGGCTCGCCCTCGAACAGGTGCCGGACCCCCTCCCACCACCGGCCCTGCTCGGGACGGTCGGAGTTGCGGCGGGCGGCGTCGGCCGACTCGAAGCGGACGACGGTGACGAACCAGCCGTCGTCGGTGACGCCGGTCGTGCTGCCGAGCCACCCCTCCGCGGCGGGCGACAGCTGTGCCACCCAGTCCTCCACGGCCGAGAACACGGCCTCGGTGTCCGTCGTCCTGCCCTGGATGACCTGAGCGAACATGGCGTGCCTCCCGCCGACGGCGTCTGTCCGGCCCCCGTGGGACCTCGAACGCTACGACCGGGCGGCACCCGGGTCGATGGGTTCGCGCCCGGTGGACCACGGGCCCTTCTCCCGGTCCGCCGGCGGGTCTAGCGTCCGGACGTCGCACGGGGGACGCACCGAGCGGAGTCCCGATGACCGCCGACACGCACACGCCGCCGCGCACTCTCGACCCGGCCCGGGTGGAGGCCTTCGCCGGCCGGTTGATGGCCGCCTACACCGACAGCCTGGTCACCCTGCTCGTCGACCTCGGGTACCGCACCGGCCTGCTGGAGGCCCTCGCCGCGGGCGACGGCACCAGTGCCGAGGTCGCCGCGCGGGCCGGGCTCGCCGAGCGCTACGTCCGCGAGTGCCTGGGCGGACTGGTGACCGCGGGCGTCGTCGAGTACTCCCCCGCCACCGGCAGCTACTCGCTGCCCGCCGAGCACGCCGCGTGCCTGACCGGCGGCGGCCCGCTGGACCTCGCGCCGATGAGCCGGATGACCGGGCTGCTCGGCCGCCACGTGGGCGAGGTCGCCGAGGCCTTCCGGACCGGCGGCGGTGTCCCCTACAGCGCGTTCCGGCCGGAGTTCACCGACGTCATGGACGAGGCCAACCGCGGTCTGTTCGACGGCCACCTCCTGGACGACGTCGTGCCCCTCGCCGGCGGGCTCCCGCAACGGCTGGCCCAGGGCACCGGCGTGGCCGACGTCGGCTGCGGCACCGGGCACGCGGTGAACCTGCTGGCCCGGGCGTACCCGCGGTCGCGTTTCGTGGGCTACGACTTCTCCGCCGACGCGATCGCCCGCGCCCGCGCCGAGGCGGCCGACTGGGGCCTGGCCAACGCCGCGTTCGAGGTGTGTGACGCGACCGAGGTGCCGGTCGACCCGCCGTTCGGCGCCGTCCTCGCCTTCGACGCGATCCACGACCAGGCCGACCCGGCCGGCGTGCTGGCCCGCGTCCACCGGGCGCTCGAGCCCGGCGGCGTCTTCCTGATGCTCGACATCCGGGCCGCCAGCGCGCTGGAGGACAACCTCGGCAACCCCTTCGCGCCCTGGCTCTACGGGGTCAGCACCCTGCACTGCCTGACGGTCTCGCTGGCCCAGGGCGGCGCCGGCCTCGGCGCCGTGTGGGGCGAGCAGCGCGCCCGGCAGATGCTCGCCGCGGCGGGCTTCACCGATGTCGAGGTGCACGAGGTCCCCGACGACCCGCTCGACTCCGTGTACGTCGCCCGCAAGCCGCGGGCAGGTCACGGCTCGCCCCTCTGACCCCACGCGCCTCGGAGCCGCTGCGGTTCCTGTACCGGTGGGTCCGCTCGTCGGACGATGACGGGCCGCCGCACCGGAGCACCCACGGGGAGAGCACACATGGCGTCGTCGTCCGACCCTGCCGTCGAGGCCGTCCTGCGGCACCACACCGGACGGTCGCCGGGGACGCCGATGCGCGCGGTCGTGTCCAAGGCCGCGGCACTCGGCTACGACGTCGCGCCCGAGCCGTGGGGGACCGAGCCCACGCTGCGCCTGGTGCGGCGGGCGCCGTCGGGGCGCAGCATCACGCTCCTGGTGGACGGCCGGCAGCTCACCTCGCCCTCCCCCGCGGAGCGCGCCTTCGCCGCCGCGCTGCCCGGCGCCGACGCGACCCGGGTGGACGTCCGGTTCCCCTTCGCCGGCAGCGACCCGTTCGACGTCCTGGTGGCCTTCTCCGCCGAGGCGGACCGCGCGCCGGCACCGTTCCTCCCGCCCGCGCCGGTCCTCCCGCCGGTGCCCAGCCCCACCGGGGACCGGCGGCAGCGGACGGTCCTCGGCGTCGTTGCCGCGGTCGCCGTGCTGCTCGTCGTCGCCGGGACCACGACCTCGGGCGTCCCCGGTGGGCTGCTGGCGCTGGGTCTGGTGGCGCTGCTCGTCGGTCTCGGCGCGGTCGTCACCGGCCGGGCGCGGTGGGCGTTCATCGCCTCCCGCCGGGTCGGCGGGGCCGTGGTCGCGGCGGGTCTGGCGGCCGTCGTCGTCGGCGGGGTGACGGCGCCGCGCGCCGAGCCGACCGCCGTCTCGGCCCCCGCGCGCACCTCCCCGGCCGCGCCCACCACCTCCGCGGCCGAGGAGGGCGCCGCCGCGGAGGCCGCCACCGAGGTCGCCGAGGACGCGCTGGCGCAGACCGAGACCGCCGAGACCGCCGTCCCCGCGGTCGACTCCGCCACCGGGCTGCTCTCCGACGACGCCACCGACGACGCCGTCGGGTCCGCCGCCCCGACCACCGCGCTGGCCGCCCTCGCCGCCGTCCCGGTGCAGGGCCGGGCGCCGCGCACCGGCTACGACCGTGACCTGTTCGGCGACGGCTGGGTGGACACCGACCGGAACGGCTGCGACACCCGCAACGACGTGCTCGCCCGCGACCTGACCGGGGAGACGTTCAAGCCGGGCACGCGGGACTGCGTCGTCATGACCGGGACCCTCGACGACCCCTACTCCGGCCGGACCATCGCCTTCCAGCGCGGGCAGACCACCAGCGACGACGTCCAGATCGACCACGTCGTCGCGCTGTCGGACGCGTGGCAGAAGGGCGCCCAGCAGTGGGACGGCGCCCGCCGCGCGCAGTTCGCCAACGACCCGCTCAACCTGCTCGCCGTCGACGGGCCGCTGAACACGCAGAAGGGCGACGGTGACGCCGCGACCTGGCTGCCGCCGGACCGCTCCTACCGCTGCGCCTATGTCGCCCGGCAGGTGGCGGTGAAGGTCAGCTACGGACTCTGGATGACGCAGGCCGAGCGCAACGCGGTCGCCACCGTGCTGAGCACCTGCCCGGCCGAGCCGCTGCCCGGCGGCGTGGTCGCCGCCGTGCCGCGGACGGCGGCGCCGACCACCCCGGCGCCCACGACCCCCCGGCCGACCACGCCGGCCCCGGCGCCCACTCCTGCGCCGGCCCCTGCGCCCGCACCCGTGCCCGTTCCTGCTCCCGCGCCGGTGCCCGACACCTCGGTCAGCTACGCCAACTGCGACGCCGTCCGCGCCGCCGGGGCGGCTCCCATCCACCCCGGGGACCCCGGCTGGGACGAGAAGTTCGACCGCGACCACGACGGCGTCGGCTGCGAGTCGTGACCGCCGGCCCGACCCCCACCCCCGTGGCGCGGGTCGGGCCGGCGAGATCGAGGGGTGCTCAGTCGGCGAGCAGAGCGGCGTGCGCGCCCAGGCGGTGCGCCAGGGCCGCGGCGGCGCCGGTGGAGCGCAGGACGTCGGCGAGCAGCTCGGCGAGCTCGACCGGGCGCTCCTCCAGCTCCCCGGCCAGCAGGGCGTCGAGGTCGGCCGTGTCGAGGTCGGCGAGCTCCACGAGCACCAGCGGCTCGGCGGGACGCGCGGTGGTCTCCATGACGGGCTCCTCGGGTCGGCGGGCCGGGGTCCGTCCCGGCACCGACGACCCTGACCGGCCTCCCGCAGCCCTCCCTCCACGGAACCGCAGGGTTCCCGCAAGACCGGTCCCGGCAGGTCCGCGCCCCGACGCGCGCGGCCCCGGGGCGACCGGAGGGGGCCGGGACGGCTATGGTCTGCGCGTCGGGAAGGCCCTGCGCACTGGCAGGACCCCGATGCACCATCGCAGCTAGGAGCGAGCGCAATGCCCGAAGGAACTGTCAAGTGGTTCAACGCGGAGAAGGGGTTCGGCTTCGCCACCCCTGACGGTGGCGGACCGGACGTCTTCGTCCACTACTCGGCCATCCAGACCAGCGGTTACCGCACGCTCGACGAGGGGCAGCGCATCTCGTTCGACGTCGAGCAGGGTCAGAAGGGCCCGCAGGCGGCGAACGTCACCCCGCTCTGATCGCCTGAGCCTCCGTCAGCGCCCCCGTCCGGTCCGCCGGGCGGGGGCGCTGTCGCGTCCGGGGCCGGTTCAGCGGGCCCGGGGCACGTAGCCGCCGACGAGCGCCTGCATGAACAGCGCCCCCGCGTCCGGGCCCACCGCCTGGGCGGCGTCGGCGAAGGCCCGCCAGCGCTGCCGCTCGACGTCGGTCGGCGCCTTCTCCGCCCGGGTGGCCGCCTGCTCCAGCAGCCGCTCCCACTCCCCCTGCGGGGTCGGCCACAGCCCCGCGAGCCGGCGGGCCTCGGCGGAGATCCCGGTGATGCGGACGATGTCGCCGGCGTGGTTGGTCAGCGGCTCGATGTAGCCGGCGGCGGCGAGCGCCTTGGCCGCGGCGATGACGTCGGCCTTCGGCAGCCCGCTGCCGGGGACGACCGAGCCGAGCAGGTACGGCGCGCCGCCGTGCCTCGGCTCGTCGACCAGCCGGGCGATGGCCCGCAGCACGGGCAGGTCGCGGCGGAACCAGGTGTCGGGCAGGGGCCGGTCGAGCGGCGGCTGGCCAGGAGGTGTCACCCGGGAAGTCTCCGCCGCACGCGACGGCGCCCCGCCACCCGGGGTCACGGGGTGGCGGGGCGCCGCGGTCGGGTTCAGCGCGCGCCGGTCAGGTGGGGGCGGGTGGCCAGGACGATCCCCAGGACCACGTAGCCGACGAGCAGGTGGGCGGCGCCGACGTACTGGGTGACCGAGGGCAGCAGGAAGGCCGTGGGCACGGTGACCGGCGCCCAGCTCTCGGCGACCACCGGCCAGGCGCGGGCCACGCCCGTCCACCGCCCGGCGATCGCGATGCGGACGCCGATGGCGGCCATGCCGAGCATCGACAGCGGCCAGAACAGGTCGATCACGAAGAAGAGGCCGGTGTCGTAGAGAGAGGGCGTGAGGGCCCACATCAGCGACGACACCATCGCCACCGCGAGCAGCGCGTGCTCGACGTGCAGCAGCGTCCGGGCCAGCCGGCCGGTGCCGATCGCCCCGGTGCGCATCTGCGCCGACACGAGGAACACGAGACCGACCTGGAAGGCGAACGCGGTCAGGTTGACCACCGTGGCCTGCCAGGTGCCGGCCGGCGGCGTGGTCCCGAGCAGGGCGCAGGCGGCCGCCCAGGACGTGGAGCCGGCGGTCACCGCGATCCCGGCCGTGCGGACCGAGCGGATCGAGGCGGCCGGCCGGGCGCCGGCCGCTGCGGCGAGGTCGGTGCGGGCGGGAGCGGGGGCGGTGGTGAGGGACATCGGGTCCTCCGTCGTCGTGCGGCGCCCTGTGCGCCGTCCGGGGAGAACCGTCGCGGGAACGCGTCCCGGGCACCCAGGGCCCGCCGCCACGGATCCGGTCACGTCCCGTGTCCCGGGGGACACGGGACAGCTGCCTCGTGCCCGTCGGGACACCGGCAGGCGAGGATGCGCGCGTGCAGGCGCAGGCCCCGGTGGACGGGCGGACCGATCCGGCACCGGAGCCCCTTCCCCGGCCCGGTGCCGGCGGGCGGCGGTGGGCGCGGACGACGGCGGCCGCGGGGGTCCTCGCCGTCGTCGTCGGCTCGGCGGTCACCGCCGCGGTCCTCGACGCCACCACGCCGCCGGCGGTGCGGGCGGCGCTGGGCCGCGAGCCGGGCTGGCCGGCCACCCTGCCCGGCCTCGCGCTCGCCGTCCCCGCGGTGCTCCTGCTGCTGCGCGCGCCGCGCAACGCCGTCTCGTGGGTGGTGGCGGGCACGGCCGCGTTCTGGGCCGTCGACGGGCTCGCCGAGTCGTGGGTGTCGTGGTCGCTGCAGGACGGCACCGCGCGCGTCGGCGGCAGCCTGGCGTTCTGGACCGTCGAGCGCCTCGGCTCGGCCCTGCTGCTGGGGCTGCCGCTGCTGCTCCTGCTCTACCCCGACGGCCGGCTGCCCGGCGGCCGGTGGCGCCCGCTGAGCGTGGCCAGCCTCGCCTCGACCGCGCTGCTGCCGGCACTGCTGCTCGTCGTCCCCGCGGACGTCGCCTTCACCGCCGACGAGGGGACGGCGATCGCCCCCCTCCACGGCGCCCTCGACCTGGACCTCACCTCGCTGCCGCTGCCCGCCGCCGTCGCGCTGCCGCTGCTGCGGATCGGCTTCCCGCTCGCGGTGCTGGGCATCGCGGTCCCGGCCGCCTCGGTGGTCGCCCGGTACCGGCGGGCGGACGGGGAGGACCGCACCCGGATGCGCTGGCTGCTGTGGGCCGCCGTCGTCGACGTCCTCGTCATGCTCGCCACGCTGCTGCTGCCCGCCGACCCGAGCACCCTGGCGCTGGCCGTCGCCGTGGCGCTGACCGGGTCGGCGGTCGCGGTCGGCGTGCTGCGGCCGCGCGCGGTCGACGTCGACCGGCTGCTGGGCGGCACCCTCGTCCACGGCGGCCTCGCCGTCGGCGTGGTGCTGCTCGACCTGCTGGTGCTCGCCGCCGCCGGCGCCCTGCTCGGCGACGCCCTCGGCGGGCGCGACGCCACGCTGCTCACCCTGCTGCTCGTCGCCGGCGTCTACGTGCCGCTGCGCGCGCCGCTGTGGCGGCTGGTCCGCCGCTGGGTGCTCGGCGAGCGCGAGGACCCCTACCGCGTCGTGTCCGGCCTGGCCGAGCGGCTGGAGCGCTCCGACGGCGCCGAGGAGCAGCTCATGGCGGTCGCCGCCGGCATCGCCGAGGCCTTCCGCACGCCCTACGTCGGCGTCGAGGTGGACTCCGCCGACGGCGGCCGGCTGGTGGCCGAGCACGGCACCCGCCCCACCGTGGTGCAGTCGCTGCCGATCGCCTACCGCGGCGAGCAGGTCGGCCGGCTGCTGCTCCCCCGCGACGGCGTCCGCGCGCAGCTGGTCACGCGCGACGAGCGGCTGCTCGCGGACGTCGTCCGGCAGGCCGCCGCGGCCGCCCGCGCCGGCTCGCTGGCCGCCCAGCTGCAGGCCAGCCGCGAGCAGCTGGTCGCCGCGCGGGAGGAGGAGCGCCGCCGGCTGCGCCGGGACCTGCACGACGGCCTGGGCCCCTCGCTCGGTGCCGTGGTGCTGCGCATCGACACCGCCCGCAACCTCGCCGCCGCCCGGCCCGAGGACGCCGACCGGCTGCTGCGCCAGGCCCGCGACGACGTCTCCGCCGCGCTGGCCGACGTCCGGCGGCTCGTGCACGACCTGCGCCCGCCCGCGCTCGACGACCTGGGCCTGGCCGGGGCGGTGCGCCAGCAGGCCGAGCGGCTGCTCGCCCCGCCGGTCACGGTGACCGTGGACGCCGAGGGCCTGGACGAGCTGCCCGCCGCCGTCGAGGTGGCCGCCTACCGGATCGCGTCCGAGGCGCTGGCCAACGTGGCGCGGCACGCCGCCGCCTCCCGCGTGCGGGTCACGCTGGCCCGCGCGGACGGCGACCTGGTCGTCGCGGTGGCCGACGACGGCGTCGGGATCGCGCCGGACCGCGCGGCCGGCGTCGGGCTGGTGTCGCTGCGGGAGCGGGCCGCCGAGCTCGGTGGCCGGTGCACGGTGAGCTGCCCGCCCGAGGGCGGGACGGAGGTGCGGGCGGTGCTGCCCGCCGAGGGAGGAGCGACCGGTGACCGAGCCTGACGAGCCGCTGCGGGTGGTCGTCGCCGACGACCACCCGGTCTACCGGGACGGGCTGGCGCTGCTGCTGGGCTCGGTGCCGGGCCTGGAGGTGGTCGGCACGGCGGCCGACGGCGCGGCGGCGGTCGAGGTGGTGCGCGAGCAGCTGCCCGACGTCGTCGTCATGGACGTGCAGATGCCGGTGCTCGACGGCATCGAGGCCACCCGGCGGATCACCGGGGAGGCGCCGTCGGTGGGCGTGGTGGTGCTGACCATGAGCGAGGACGACGGGACGGTGTTCGCCGCCGTCCGCGCCGGCGCCCGCGGCTACCTGCTCAAGGGCGCCGACCAGGAGGAGGTGGTCCGCGCGATCACCACCGTCGCGTCGGGCGGCGCGGTGTTCGGCGCGGCGCTGGCCCGGCGGATCGCCGAGTTCTTCACCGCCGGCCCCGCCGGGCCCGAGACGGCGTTCCCGCAGCTGACCGCCCGCGAGCGCGAGGTGCTGGAGCTGGTGGCCGCGGGGCGGTCGAACGCGCAGATCGCCGCGGTGCTGTACCTGTCGCCGAAGACGGTGCGCAACGTCGTCTCCAACGTGCTGACCAAGCTGCAGGTCACCGACCGCGCGCAGGCCATCGTGCGGGCGCGGGAGGCGGGCCTGGGGCGGTGAGGCGGGGAATCGGGCGAGGAATCCGGGAGTGGCGCGGGTCGTTCTCCCCGGCATGACGACGTCCGCTTCGCAGCCGAAGGTGACCAAGAGCGACGAGGAGTGGCGCGCCCAGCTGTCCCCGCAGGAGTACGCGGTGCTGCGCCGGGCCGGCACCGAGCGGCCGTGGACCGGGGAGTACGTCGACACGAAGACCGTCGGCGTCTACACCTGCCGGGCCTGCGGCGCCGAGCTGTTCCGCTCGCAGACCAAGTTCGACTCGCACTGCGGCTGGCCGTCGTTCTACGAGCCGTCGTCCGCCGACGACGTGGTGCTCCGCGAGGACCGCAGCCACGGGATGGTCCGCACCGAGGTCCTCTGCGGCACCTGCCACAGCCACCTCGGGCACGTCTTCGACGACGCCCCGCAGACGCCGACCGGCGACCGCTACTGCATCAACTCCGTGTCCATCCGGCTGGTCCCCGCCGAGGGCTGAGCCGACGCCGTCCCGCCGTCCTGGCTCACGCTGACGCGTCCGGGCTCACCTCCCACGGTGAGCCCGGAAGCAGCACGATCAGGTCAGCTGATCGTTCGCGGGCCCGGCCTCACGCCAGGTCGCGGACCAGCTCGGCCACCGGCTTGCGCATGCCCGTGTAGAACGGCACCTCCTCGCGCACGTGCCGGCGGGCGCGGCTGGCGCGCAGGTCGCGCATGAGGTCGACGATGCGGTGCAGCTCGTCGGCCTCGAAGGCGAGCATCCACTCGTAGTCGCCCAGGCCGAACGAGGCGACGGTGTTGGCCCGCACGTCCGGGTAGGGCCGGGCCTGCATGCCGTGCTCCTTGAGCATGTCCCGCCGCTCCTCGTCGGGCAGCAGGTACCACTCGTAGGACCGCACGAACGGGTAGACGCAGACGTAGCGCCGCGGCTCCTCGTCGGCGAGGAACGCCGGGATGTGGCTGCGGTTGAACTCCGCCGGGCGGTGCAGCGCCATCTGCGACCACACCGGCTCCAGCGCGCGGCCGAGCTCGGTGCGGCGCAGCCGGGTGTAGGCCTCCTGCAGCGCCTCCGGGGTCTCGGCGTGCCACCAGACCATGAGGTCGGCATCGGCGCGCAGGCCCGCGAGGTCGTAGGTGCCGCGGACGACGACGCCCTTGCCGGCCAGCTCCTCGAACAGCCCGGTGACCTCGTCGGCGGCGGCGGTGCGCCGGTCGTCGGCCAGCGGCCGGGCGAGGCGGAACACCGACCACATCGTGTAGCGGATGAGGGCGTTGAGCTCGTTGGCCCGCTTGCCGACGCTCTTGGTCTCCGTCTGCTCGCTCATGCCCCCATTGTCGCGCGGCCGGTCAGCGACCGGCGGCGATCCCCCGGCAGGCCAGCGAGGCGATCGTCACGACGACGACGTCCTCGGCCAGCGCCGCCGGCAGGTCCGGCACCCGCCGTCCGGCGAGCTCCCGCCACCGCGCGCCGCCGAGGGTCCCCGCCGCGGCGCCGGCCGCGCCCGCGAGCACCGGCAGCAGCGGGCCGCCCTGCCGGCGGGCCAGCAGCGCGCCGCCGGCGGCACCCGCCGCGAGCCGGACGGCGACGCTCGGCGGGATCGTCCGGGACGGCGTGGCCGGCAGCTTGTCGGCGACCAGCTCCCCCGCGACGGCGGCGAGCGCGGCCAGCCGCACCGGCCGGCGCCGGGAGGCGGTGAGCGCCGGGGCGGCGAGGCCCAGGGAGCTGCGGCCGCCGGCGGCGATCCCGAGCAGCGCGGCCCGCAGGACGAGGGAGGAGGTCACCGGCACACCCTGCCAGCCCCGGTCAGATCAGCGCCTCCACGGCGCGGCGCGCGCCGCGGATGCAGGCCGGGACGCCGACGCCGTCGTACGCCGCGCCCGCGACCGCCAGCCCGGGCACCGCGGCGACGGCGTCGCGCACCGCCACCACCCGCTGCGGGTGGCCGACCAGGTACTGCGGCAGCCCGCCGCCCCAGCGCACCAGGCGCGCCTCCACCGGCTCACGGCGCTCGAGGCCGAGCAGGTCGGCGACGTCGGCGACCACCGCGGCGGTCAGGTCGTCGTCGTCGCGCTGCAGCTGCACCTCGTCGCCGTAGCGGCCCACCGACGCGCGGACGCGCAGCAGGCCGTCGCCGGACAGGTGCGGCCACTTCGACGACGACACCGTCACGCCCTTGACCAGCCGCCCGGTCACCGGCGGGACGAGCAGCCCCGACCCGGCGTCGACCGGCTGGGCGGGGAACGCCATCGCGACCACGGCCATCGAGGCGTACGGGATGCCGCGCAGCGGCTCGACGGCGTCCGGCGCCACCCCGGCCAGCAGCCGCGCGGACTTCCCGGCCGGCGCGGTCACGACGACGGCGTCGGCCTCCAGGACCTCCGGCGCCGCCACCGTGCCGACGGCGACCTCCAGCCGGCCGCCCGCGCGGCGGATCGCGTGCGCGGGCGTGCGCAGCCGCACCTGCGCGCCCGACGCCGCCACCAGCGCGGCCGGCAGCGCGCCGATCCCGTCGGCGACGGTGACGAACACCGGCCCGTCGGCGTCGCCGCGGCTGCGGGCACCGGCGTCGCGGGCGGCGTCGGCGCGGCCGAGCACCGACTCGGCGCGGGCGAGCTGCGCGGCCAGCGCCGGCATGGTCGCGGCCAGCGAGAGGTCGTCGGGGCGGCCCGCGTAGACGCCGCCGAGCAGCGGCTCGACCAGCCGGTCGACCACCTCGTCGCCCAGCCGCGCGCGCAGCAGCCCGCCGACCGAGACGTCGCCCTCCAGGCGCAGCGGCGGCAGCTCGGCCTCCGCCCGCACCCGCGCGACGCCGTCGGGGGTGAGCACGCCGTCCAGCCCGTCGGCCGACGTCGGCACGCCCTGCACGGTGCCCGGCGGGAGCGGGTGGCGGCCGTCGGGGAGCACGATCGACGCCTGCGTGGTGCGCGGCGCGACCAGCCGGTCGGCCAGGCCGAGGTCCCCGACCAGCTCGACCGCCTCCGGCACGCGGGCCAGCACCGCCTCGGGCCCGGTGTCGTACCAGACGCCGGCGAGCTCGACCCGGTCGAGCTTGCCGCCGATCCGCCCGCCGGCCTCCACGACGACGACCTCGTCGGCGGGCCGCCGCCGGCGCCACTCGAACGCCGCGGTGAGCCCGGCGATGCCGGCCCCGACGACGACGACGCGGGCTGCCGGGGCGGCGGGGCGGGACGACATCACCGCGCCGAGAGCTCGTGCACCAGCTCGACGACGTGGGTGAGCACGCCGGGGTCGGTCTCGGGCAGCACGCCGTGGCCGAGGTTGAACACGTGCCCGCGGGCGGCGCGGCCCTGCTCGACGACGCGGCGGACCTCGCGGTCGACGGTCTCCCGGTCGGCCAGCAGCACGGCCGGGTCGAGGTTGCCCTGCAGCGAGCGCTGCGGCCCCACCCGGCGGGCGGCCTCGTCCAGCGGCACCCGCCAGTCGACGCCGACGACGTCGGCCCCTGCGTCGCCGATCAGCGCGAGCAGCTCGCCGGTGCCGACGCCGAAGTGGACCCGCGGCACGTCGCGGTCCCCGAGCCCGTCGAAGACCGCGCGCGAGTGCGGCAGCACCCGGGTGCCGTAGTCGGCGGCGGACAGCACCCCGGCCCAGGAGTCGAACAGCTGCACCGCGGAGGCGCCGTTGTCGACCTGCACGCGCAGGAAGGTGGCCGCCGAGACGGCGAGCCGGTCGAGGAGCCGCTTCCACGCCTCCGGCTCGGCGTACATGAAGGCCTTGGTGCGGGCGTGCTCCTTGGACGGGCCGCCCTCGATCAGGTAGGTCGCCAGCGTGAACGGCGCCCCGGCGAAGCCGATCAGCGGCGTCGGGCCGAGCTCGGCGACCAGCCGGCGCACCGCCGTCGCGAGGAACTCCAGCCGGTCGGGCTCCAGGTCGGGCAGCGCGTCGACGTCGGCGACGGTGCGCACCGGGCTCGCCACCACCGGGCCGACGCCCGGCTTGATCTCGATGTCCACCCCGGCCACCACCAGCGGGAGCACGATGTCGGAGAAGAGGATCGCGGCGTCCACACCGTGCCGGCGGACCGGCTGCAGGGTGATCTCGGTGACCAGGTCGGGGTCCTGGCAGGCCTCGAGCATCGCGGTCCCGGCGCGCAGCGCCCGGTACTCCGGCAGCGACCGGCCGGCCTGCCGCATGAACCACACCGGCGTCCGTCCGACGGGGAGGCCGCGGGCGGCCCGCACGAGGTCCGAGTCGGCGGGGGACGGCGGGACGGCGGGTGCGGTGCTCACGACGCCCGATCCTCCCAGACCCCGCAGCGGCGGCGCGTCCGAGACAGACCGGGCCCGCGGCCCCTACCCTGCGAGCGTGGAGCCACACAGCCTGGCCGGGTCCCGGGACGGGTCCGGTGCGCGTGCGGGCTCCGACGACCGTCCGGCCGCCTTCGTCGCGGGCCTGGAGTCGCTGGCCGCGGTGCGGGTGCGCCCCGAGGTCGTCCTCGAGACGATCCCGCCGCCCCAGCGCCTGGCGCCGTACGCGCACGCGCTGGCCGCCCGGGTCGTCGAGGGGGAGGGCGACGACGAGGTCGAGGTCGCCGTCGCCCGGTTCATCGTGCTGTACGACCCCGACGGCCACGAGGCCTGGGACGGCACCACCCGCTGCGTCGGGTACCTGTCGGCGAGCACCGACGAGCACATGGTCGACGACGCGATGTTCTCCGAGGTCGCCTGGAGCTGGCTGACCGACGCCCTGCAGGAGTGCGGCGCGGCCTCGCACGCGCTCGGCGGCACGGTCACCCGCACCGCCTCGACCCGCTTCGGAGACCTCGCCGGTCCCGAGCACACCGTCGACGTCGAGCTCCGCGCCTCCTGGACCGCCGAGGACACCGCGCTCGGCCGCCACCTCGACGCCTGGCTGCAGGTGCTGGCCAACGCGGCCGGGCTGCCGCCGCCGGGCGTCGCCCTGCTCGGCCCGTCCGGCCCGGTCCCCGGCACCCCCTGACGCCCGCCCCCTGACCGGCCGGTCCACCGCGGTCTCTACCATCGGTGGTGACGGGACGCACTCCCCCGGGTCCGCGCCGCTCGGCCTGCACACCCCGGGAGCCGGCGGGACCGGTGGCGCGCACGGACGGGACGGCGAGTAGGTGGACGGCAACTGAGCACCGAGCCCCTTCCCCTCGACGGCCTGGAGACCGCCCCGGAGTCCGCTCCGGAGGCGCCCGCCCCGGTGCCCCTGCTCGCCCCGCGCGACGGGCTGCCGCCGGTCATCGACACCCCCGACGCGCTCGCCCGCTACGCCGACGCGCTGCGCGCGGGCACCGGCCCGGTCGCCGTCGACGCCGAGCGCGCCTCCGGCTACCGCTACGGCCAGCGCGCCTACCTGGTGCAGCTGCGCCGCGCCGGCGCGGGCACCGGGCTGGTCGACCCCGTCCCGCTCGGGGACCTGTCGGTCGTGCAGGACGCGATCGCCGACGCCGAGTGGGTGCTGCACGCCGCCAACCAGGACCTCCCCTGCCTAGCGGAGATCGGCATGGTGCCGAGCCGCCTGTTCGACACCGAGCTGGCCGCCCGCCTCGCCGGGCTGCCCCGGGTGGGGCTGGCCGCCGTCGTCGAGTCGCTCCTCGGGTACTCGCTGGTCAAGGGCCACTCGGCCGCCGACTGGAGCACCCGCCCGCTGCCCGAGGAGTGGCTGGTCTACGCCGCCCTCGACGTCGAGGTGCTCGTCGACCTCCGCGACGCGCTCGCCGCCCTGCTCGAGGAGCAGGGCAAGACCGAGTGGGCGCGGCAGGAGTTCGCCGCCGTCCTCGCCGCCGGCCCGCCGGCGCCGCGGCAGGACCCGTGGCGGCGCACCTCCGGCGTGCACGGCCTGCGCAACCGCCGTCAGCTCGGCATGCTCCGCTCGCTGTGGCAGGCGCGCGACGACATGGCCCGCCGGCGCGACGTCGCCCCCGGCCGGGTGCTGCCGGACGCCGCGATGGTCGCCGCCGTCCAGGCGGATCCGCAGACCGAGGCCGCGCTGCTGGAGCTGCCGGTCTTCCGCGGCCGGGCCAACCGGCGGCTGGTGGGGACCTGGTTCGGCGCCCTGGCCCGCGGCCGGGCGCTGCCGGAGGCGGAGCTCCCGCCGCACAGCCGCCCCGGCGACGGGCCACCGCCGGTCAACCGCTGGGCCGACCGCGACCCCGCCGCGGCCACCCGGCTACAGACCGCGCGCAAGGCCCTCGCGGCCCTGTCCGAGGAGCTCAGCGTGCCGGTGGAGAACCTCCTCTCCCCCGACCTGGTGCGCCGGCTGATGTGGACCCCGCCCGAGCCGCGCGACGCCGGGACGGTGGCCGCGGCCCTGCGCGCCGGGGGCGCCCGCGAGTGGCAGGTCGAGCTCACCCGCGACCTGCTCACCGACGCACTCTCCCGGGCCTAGCCCGAAACGACGACGGGCCCGCCGTCCGGTACCGGACGGCGGGCCCGTCGTGAGGTGCTGGAACGGCCCCCTCGCCCCCGCCGCGAGCGTGGGGGCGGGGAGGGTCCTCCTAGTGCCCCGTGGCCGCGGCCCGCCGGCGGGCCAGCGCGTCCACGCTGGCGGCCAGCAGGAGGACTCCACCGGTGATGATGAAGTTCAGGTACGCCTCGGTGCCCAGCAGGCCCAGGCCGTTGGCGATGATCGCCACGACCAGGCCACCGAGGACGGCGTCGCGCACCCGGCCCCGGCCACCGAAGAGGCTGGTACCACCGATGACCGCGGCGCCGACGGCATAGAGCAGCGTGTTGCCGCCGCCGGAGCCCGGCGCGACCGAACCCAGGCGGGCGGCCGCGACGATGCCGCTGATCGCGGCCAGCGTGGAGCCGATCACGAACACGGCCACCCGGATCTTCGTGACGTTGATGCCGGCCCGCCGGGCCGCCTCGGCGTTGCCGCCGACCGCGTAGACGTGCCGGCCGAAGCCCGTGCGGCCGAGCACGAACGTCAGGAACAGCAGCAGCAGGACCACGAGCGGGATGGCGTACGGGATGCCGGCGAGCACCACGCCGACGGCCGGGGCGCGGTCGACGCTCAGCACCGCCGTCACCAGGACGACGACGGCGGCGATCACGCCGATCCGGACGAGCACCACCGCGAGCGGGGCGTGCGCCAGGTTCCTGGCCCTCTGGACCCGGAACCGGTTGAGCTGCAGCGCCGCGTACACGGCGATCGTCAGGAGGGCGAGGACCCAGCCGAGCGCGACCGGCACGTTCTTGTCGCTGATCGCCGAGATCACCGGGTCGCGCACCGGCACCGTGCCGCCCTCGCCGATGAGCCGCAGGGTGAAGCCCTGCCAGCCCAGGAACAGCGCGAGGGTGACGACGAACGACGGGATGCCGACCATCCCGACGAGGCTGCCGGTGAACAGGCCGATGACCACGCCGGTGACGATCGCCGCCAGGACCGCGACCCACCACGGCGAGCCGGCGTCGGCGAGCAGCTTGGCCATGACCGCGGCGCAGACGCCGCTGACCACACCGGCGGACAGGTCGATCTCGCCCAGCAGCAGGATGAAGACCAGGCCCATCGCCAGGATGATGATCGGCGCGGCCTGGTCGGCCAGGTTGGCCATGTTGCGCGGGGTCAGGAACGTCTCGGGCCGCAGCGCGAAGAACAGCAGCCCGAGGACGACGATGCCGAGGATGGCCGGCAGCGCCCCGAGGTCACCGCCGCGGACGCGGTCGACGTACGCCCGGACGGACGCGCCGAGGGACTCCGCGCCGCGGTCGGCCTCGAAGCCCGACGGGGCCCCACCCGGCTCCTGCGAACTGGTCGGCTTGGAGATGGTGCTGGACACGGGTCAGACCTCCACGGCCGCGGCTTCGGCGGGTGCGATGCCCAGGTCGCCCGACCGGCCCGCCGTGATGAGCTCGATCACCTGGGGGCGGTCGACCTGCGAGATCGGCACGTCGGCCGCCATCCGGCCCAGGTACAGGGCCGCGATCCGGTCGGAGACCTCGAAGACGTCGACCATGTTGTGGCTGATGAAGACCACCGCGTGACCGGTGTCGGCCAGCCGCCGGACCAGGTCGAGGACCTGCCTGGTCTGCGCGACGCCCAGGGCCGCGGTCGGCTCGTCGAGGACGACCAGCTTGGACTCCCAGAGCACGGCCTTCGCGATGGCGACCGTCTGCCGCTGACCACCGGAGAGGCTGGAGACGAGCTGGCGTACGGACTTCAGGGTCCGGACGGAGAGCTTGCTGAGGGTGTCCCGGGCGGCCTCCTCCATCGACGTCTCGTCGAGGAGGATGCCGTTCTTGCGCTCGCGGCCCAGGAACATGTTCTGGACGACGTCGAGGTTGTCGGCCAGGGCGAGGTCCTGGTAGACGATCTCGATGCCGAGGGCCGCGGCCTCGCGCGGCCCGCTGACGGTGACCGGCCGTCCCTCGAAGAGGAACTCGCCGGAGTCGATGGCGTGGATGCCGGCGATGGACTTGATGAGCGTGCTCTTGCCCGCCCCGTTGTCGCCGACGAGCGCGGTGACCTGTCCGGGGTAGACCTTCATGTGCACGTCGTGCAGGACCTGGATGGCACCGAAGCTCTTGTTGACGCCGCGGAGTTCCAGGGTGGGGGTGCCGTCCTGGGGACGGTCGGTGGGAGCGGACACACCGGGCCTCTCGGTCGCGCTGGTGGGGCTACGGCAGCAGCCGCCGGGGCGTCCATGATGGGCGCCCCGGCGGCTGGTGACCACTAGGAGATGCCGAGCTCCTGGCACGCGGCGGCGAAGTCGCCGGTGCACAGCTCCTCGGCGGTCACGAACTCGTCGTCCACGACGTCCTTGACGTTGTCGCGGAAGATCGCCTGCGGCGTCAGCAGGACCGACGGGACCTCGCGGCCGCCCTCGGTGTCCTCGACGGTGCCGGTGGTCTCGCCCTCCTCGCCGTTGATCAGCGAGACGGCCAGCTCGGCCAGCGCGTTGGCCTCGTCGCGGACCGACTTGTAGACCGTCATGCACTGGTCGCCGTTGAGGATGTTCTGCAGGCCCTCGACGGTGGCGTCCTGACCGGTCACGTTGGCCTGACCGGCGGCGTTGTTGCGGCCGAGGATCTGGATGACCGAGTTGGCGAGGCCGTCGTTGGCGGCCAGCACACCCTGGATGTTGCCGCCGGCCTGGGTGTACATCTGCTCGAAGATCGTCGCGGCCTGCTGGTTGTCCCACTCCGGCACGGCCTGCTCGGCGACCTGCGTGTACTGGGTCAGCGGGTCGAGGACCTCGTGGGCACCCGAGGAGAACAGCGTCGCGTTGTTGTCGTCCGGCGAGCCGTTGAGGAACGCGATGTTGCCCTGGGTGACGCCGTTGGCCTCGAGGCACTGCTGCAGGCCCTGGCCCTGCAGGCGGCCGACCTCGGTGTTGTCGAAGGAGACGTAGTACTCGGCCGACCCACCGAGGGTGAGCCGGTCGTAGTCGATCGTCTGGACGCCCTCGGCGGCGGCCTGCTCCTGGATCTGCGCGCCGGAGGCCGAGTCGAGGTTGACGATCGCGAGGACGGTGGCGCCCTCGGTGATCATCTGCTCGGCGATGGTCGCCTGCCGCTGGGCGTCGCCCTCGGCGTTCTGGATGTCGTACTCGACACCGGCCTCCTCGAAGGCCGCCTCGAGGTAGGGCCGGTCGAAGTTCTCCCACCGCACCGAGGACTCGGTGTCGGGGAGGATCACGCCGACCTTGCCGGCGGCCTCGCCGCCACCGCCGCCGCCGCCGCTGTCGCCGCCGCCGCCGTCGCCGCCGCCGCTGTCGCTGCCGCACGCAGCGAGGCTGAAGACCAGGGCGGCCGCCAGGGCCGTCATCGTGGTGCGCCGTCGCGCCATGGATGGGTCCACCGTTCCGTCGGGAATCTGCAGAAGTGCGGCGGCCAATATGCGCCCCGGGTCACACGGGTCGCAACCCCGGGTCGGTGGCGTTGCCGGACCGTGACCTCCGTCCGGGTGAGGTGTCGGGGGCCCCGGTGCCCCGCGCGGGTCGGGTCGCGCTTGGAGCGGCGGTTACCCACGGGTAACTTCACCTGCGCCGTCCCCGTGCCCGGGCCGGCTCCCCCTGCTGCGGAGGTCCCATGTCCCGCTCGCTGCGTGAGGTCGTCTTCGTCGACGGCGTACGCACCCCCTTCGGCAAGGCCGGCCCGAAGGGCGTCTACGCGGAGACGCGCGCCGACGACCTGGTCGTACGCGTGATCCGTGAGCTGCTGCGCCGCAACCCGGCGCTGCCGGCCGACCGGGTCGACGAGGTGGCCATCGCCGCCACCACCCAGATCGGCGACCAGGGCCTGACCATCGGCCGCACCGCCGCGCTGCTGGCCGGGCTGCCGAAGTCGGTCCCCGGCTACGCGATCGACCGCATGTGCGCCGGGGCCATGACCGCCGTGACCACCACCGCGAGCGGCATCGCCTTCGGCGCGTACGACGTCGCCATCGCCGGCGGGGTCGAGCACATGGGCCGCCACCCGATGGGCGAGGGCGCCGACCCCAACCCGCGGTTCTTCAGCGAGCAGCTCGTCGACGGCTCGGCGCTGGTCATGGGCTCCACCGCGGAGAACCTGCACGACCGCTTCCCGCACCTGACCAGGGAGCGCGCCGACGCGTTCGCCCTGGCCAGCCAGCAGAAGTACGCCAAGGCCCTCGCCAACGGGCAGATCGGCCCGGAGCTGGTGCCCGTCGCGACCCGCTCGGCCGAGCACGGCTGGGGCCTGGCCACCGCCGACGAGCCGCCGCGGCCGAACACCACCCTCGAGGGCCTGGGCACGCTCAAGACGCCGTTCCGCCCGCACGGGCACGTGACCGCCGGCAACGCCGCGGGCCTCAACGACGGCGCCACCGGCTGCATCCTGGCCGCCGAGGAGGTCGCGCAGGAGCTGGGCCTGACCGCCGGCATGCGGCTGGTCGGCTACGGCTTCGTCGGCGTCGAGCCCGAGGTCATGGGTGTCGGCCCGGTCCCCTCGACCGAGCGCGCGCTGGCCCGCACCGGCCTGACCATCGACGACATCGGGCTGTTCGAGCTCAACGAGGCCTTCGCCGTCCAGGTGCTGGCCTTCCTCGACCACTTCGGCATCGCCGACGACGACGAGCGGGTCAACCCGTGGGGCGGCGCGATCGCCGTCGGCCACCCGCTGGCCTCCTCCGGCGTCCGCCTGATGACCCAGCTGTCGCGGCAGTTCGCCGAGCGCCCCGACGTCCGCTACGGCCTGACCGCCATGTGCGTGGGCCTGGGCATGGGCGCCACCGTCATCTGGGAGAACACCAACTGGGAGGGTGCGGCCAAGTGAGCACCGCCGTCTTCGAGAACGAGGTCGTCACCGCCGCCAAGGTGCGGTACGTGCGGGTGCCCGGCCTGGCCGGCGAGATCGCGCTGATCACGCTGGACAACGGGCACGACCACACCCGGCCGTCCACCTTCGGCCCCGGCGGGCTCGCCTCGCTGGACGCCGCCCTCGACGGGATCGCGGCGCACACCCCCGCGCCCGCGGCCATCGCCGTCACGGGCAAGCCGTTCGTGTTCGCCGTGGGCGCCGACCTCTCCGGCGTCGCGGCGGTGACCGACACCGCGGCCGCCCGGGAGATCGCCGAGACCGGCCACCGGGTGTTCCGGCGGCTCAAGGACGCCGGCGTCCCGACGTTCGCGTTCGTCAACGGCGCGGCGCTCGGCGGCGGCCTCGAGCTGGCGCTGCACTGCACCTACCGGACGATCGCGAGCACCGCCGTCGTCGCCTTCCCCGAGGTGTTCCTCGGGCTGGTGCCCGGCTGGGGCGGCACGCAGCTGCTGCCGGACCTGATCGGGATCGACCCGGCGGTCACGGTGATCGTCGAGAACGCGCTGGCGCAGAACAAGGTCACCTCCGGCCCGCGGGCGGCGGAGCTGGGGATCGCCGACGCGCTGTTCGAGCCCGCCGACTTCCTCGAGCGGTCGCTGGAGTGGGCCGTGGCGGTCCTCAACGGCGACGTGACCGTCGCGCGGCCCGCGGTGGACCGGTCGGGCTGGGACGCCGCGATCGAGCGGGCCCGGGCCGTCGTCCGGGCGCGGACCCGCGACGCCTCCCCCGGCGCGCTGCGCGCCGTCGAGCTGCTCGACCTCGCCCGCAACGGCGTCGAGGGCGAGGCGTTCACCGCCGGCACCGCCGCCGAGGACCAGGCGCTCACCGACCTGCTGATGAGCGACGAGCTCCGCGCCTCCCTCTACTCGTTCGACCTGGTCAACAAGCGGGCCAGGCGGCCGGCCGGCGCGCCGGACGAGTCGCTGGCGCGGAAGGTCACCAAGGTCGGCGTCGTGGGTGCCGGGCTCATGGCCTCGCAGCTGGCGCTGCTGTTCGTGCGCCGGCTCCAGGTGCCCGTCGTCCTCACCGACGTCGACCAGGCGCGGGTGGACAAGGGCGTCGGCTACGTCCACGGGGAGCTGGAGAAGCTCGCCGCCCGCGGCCGGCTCTCCCCCGACGAGCTCAACCGGCTCGAGGGCCTGGTCACCGGCGCGCTGGACAAGGCCGTCTTCGCCGACGCCGACCTCGTCATCGAGGCCGTGTTCGAGGAGATGTCGGTCAAGCAGCAGGTGTTCGCCGAGGTGGAGGCCGTCGTCTCCCCCGAGTGCGTGCTGGCGACCAACACCTCGGCGCTGTCGGTGACCGAGATGGCCTCGAAGCTCGAGCACCCCGAGCGGGTCGTCGGGCTGCACTTCTTCAACCCGGTCGCGGTCCTGCCGCTGGTGGAGGTCGTGCGCGCCGAGCAGACCGACGACGCCGCGCTGGCCACCGCCTTCGCCGTCGGCAAGGCGCTGAAGAAGTCCTGCGTGCTGGTCGCCGACGCCCCGGCGTTCGTCGTCAACCGGCTGCTCACCCGCTTCCTCGGCGAGGTCACCTCGGCCGTCGAGCAGGGGACGCCGGTGGCCGTCGCCGACCGGGCGCTGGACCCGCTGGGCCTGCCGATGTCGCCGTTCGAGCTGCTCACGCTGGTCGGCCCGCCGGTGGCGCTGCACGTGGCCGAGCGGATGCACGAGGCCTTCCCCGACCGGTTCGCCGTCGGCGAGGGACTGAGGAAGATGGTCGAGCTGGGCAAGACCAGCGTCTACTCCGAGCCCGGCGTGGTCGACCCCGACCTGGCCGGCATCGACGCGGGCGACTCCCCGCTGACCGAGGACGAGGTCCGCGACCGCGCCGTGCGGGCGCTGGCCCAGGAGATCCGGCTGATGCTCGACGAGGGCGTCGTCCAGGCCGTGCAGGACGTCGACCTGTGCATGGTGCTGGGCGCCGGCTGGCCGTTCTGGCTGGGCGGCATCTCCGCCCACCTCGACCGCACCGGCGTCTCCGAGGCGGTCACCGGCTCGCGGTTCCTGCCGAGGGGCGTGGCCAGCCTCCCGGCCTGATCCCGTGCACCTCCGCGGAGGTGCGCACCGGACGACGACGGCCCGGGTCCCCGCGCGGGGGCCTGGGCCGTTCGCCGTCTCAGCGGAACTTGTGGGTGAGCGACTCGATCGTGCGGTCGACCGAGGCGACCTTCACGTGCGAGATGCCGCTGGTGGCGCCCGCCGCCAGCATCGCCTCGTGCGCGGCCCGCAGGGTCGCCCACACGGCGTCGGCGTCGCCCTCCAGCGTGGTCCCGAGCGCCCCGACCTCGCAGTGCAGGCCGGACGCCTGGATCACCCGGACGGCGGCCTCCACGTACGCGTGCGGGTCGTCGGGCGTCCCGGCCGGGGACGGCGCGACCTGGATCTCCGCGATGACCTGCACGACGGCCTCCGGTCCGACGTCCCCGGCCGGCCCCCGTCCGGAGGCTCGCCCCGAGCCTGCGGAGGGTGAGGGGGACGGGGTCCTCCGACTACTGCTGGGCGCCGTCCACGGGCTCGGCGGCCAGCTGCTGCTCGGCCCGCTCGGTGAGCACCGCGGTCCACTCGGCGATCCGGCGGGCGACGTCCTGCTCGGTCAGGCCGCAGTCGGCGAGCACCTGGCCCCGGCTGCCGTGGTCGAGGAACGCCTGCGGCAGGCCCAGCGCGCGCACCGGCACGTCGTGCTGGCGGTCCTGCAGCGCCTGCGACAGCGTCGTCCCGACGCCGCCGGCCCGGCCGCCGTCCTCCACGGTGACGACCAGCCGGTGCGCGGCGGCCGTCTCGACCAGCTCGTCGGAGACCGGCAGCACCCAGCGCGGGTCGACGACGGTCACCTCGATGCCGTGGTCGGCGGCCCGCTCGGCGGCGGCCAGGCACATCGGCACCATCGCGCCGACGGCGACCAGCAGCACCTCCTCCCGCTCCCCGCGCCGCAGCACGTCGACCGGGCCGCGCCGCTCCAGCGCCGGGATGTCCAGCGGCGGCGGGCCCTTGGGGAAGCGCACCACGCTCGGCGCGTCGGAGATCGCGACCGCCTCGCGCAGCGCCTCGCGCAGGGTCGGCTCGTCGCGCGGCGCGGCCAGGTGCAGCCCCGGCACGACCGAGCAGATCGACATGTCCCACATGCCGTTGTGCGAGGCGCCGTCGGTCCCGGTGACCCCGGCGCGGTCGAGGACGACGGTGACCGGCTGGCGGTGCAGCGCGACGTCCATGAGCAGCTGGTCGAAGGCCCGGTTGAGGAAGGTCGAGTAGACCGCGACGACCGGGTGCAGCCCGCCCATCGCCATGCCGGCCGCGCTGGTGAGCGCGTGCTGCTCGGCGATGCCGACGTCGTAGGTCCGCTCGGGGAAGCGCTCGGCGAAGGCGGCCAGGCCGGTCGGGTGCAGCATCGCCGCGGTGACCGCGACGACGTCGCTCCGCTCGGCGCCGATGCGCACCAGCTCGTCGGAGAACGCCGTCGTCCAGTCGCGGGCGACCGCGGGGCTGGTGCCGCTGTCGGGGTCGAAGACGCCGGTGGCGTGCCAGGCGTCGATCTGGTCGGTCTCGGCCGGCGGGTAGCCGAAGCCCTTCGTGGTGACCGCGTGCACGATCACCGGGCGGCCGAACGACCGCGCCCGGCGCAGCGCGGACTCGAGCACCTCGACGTCGTGGCCGTCGACCGGACCGACGTACTTGAGGCCGAGGTCCTCGAACATGCCCTGCGGCGCCAGGACGTCCTTGACGCCCTTCTTCAGGCCGTGCAGCGCGTCGTAGAGCGCCGAGCCGACGACCGGGGCCTTGTGCAGGGCCTGACGGATGGCCAGCAGCGCCTGCTCGTAGCCCGGCCGCAGCCGCAGGCCCGCCAGCGCGTCGGCGACGCCGCCGATGGTCGGCGAGTAGGAGCGGCCGTTGTCGTTGACGACGATGACCACCGGCCGGTCCTGGGCGGCGGCGATGTTGTTCAGCGCCTCCCAGGCCATGCCGCCGGTCAGCGCGCCGTCGCCGACGACCGCGACGACCGGGCGCTTGTCACCGCGGACGGCGAAGGCCTTGGCCAGCCCGTCGGCGTAGGACAGCGCGGTCGAGGCGTGGCTGTTCTCGACCCAGTCGTGCTCGCTCTCGCCGCGGCTCGGGTAGCCCGACAGCCCGCCGCGCTGGCGCAGCCGGTCGAAGCCCTCGACCCGGCCGGTGAGCATCTTGTGCACGTAGGCCTGGTGGCCGGTGTCGAAGACGATCGGCTCGTGCGGGGACTCGAAGACCCGGTGCAGCGCGATGGTGAGCTCGACGGTGCCGAGGTTCGGCCCGAGGTGGCCGCCGGTGCGGGCGACGCTGGTGACGAGTGCGTCACGGATCTCCGCGGCCAGCGCGGGCAGCTGCTCGGGGGGCAGGGCCCGGAGGTCGGCGGGGTCGCGGAGCGAGCGCAGGAGCGACACGGGGCGGCGGTGTCCTCTCTGTCGGCGGCGGGGCACGGCCCTCCGACGGCCGCCGACCCACTGTAGTCGCGCGACGGCGCGCACCTCCTGTCGAACCGGGTCCGAGACGGGACGGTTCCGTCACTCCCGACGCGCCGCACCCCGCTCACCCGACCGATGGGCGCCCCTTCTGTCGGTGATTGACAGAACACGGGCACGCTCGGACGATGCCCGCCATGGACCTCCGCCCGTGGCTGCCCGACGTCACGGGCCCCTCGCGGCGGCTGGTCGAGGCACTGCGGGTGAGCGGCCCCTCGACGCGGGCGCAGCTGGTCGAGCGGACGGGGCTCTCCCGCGCCACGGTCTCCGGCTACGTGGCCGACCTCGTCGACCGCGGGCTGGTGGCGCCCGGGGACGACGCGGGCGCGGTGGAGACCGGCGGCCGGCCCGCGCGGCTGGTGCACCTGACCCGCCGGGCCGGCGTGGTCGTCGGGGTCGACATCGGGCGCACCCACGTCCGGGTCGCGGTGGCCGACCTCTCGCACGAGATCGTCGGCGAGGAGACCACCACGCTGCCGGTCGCCGACCTGGACTCCGACGCGGTCCTCGACACCGTGGCCGGGCAGGTGCGGGCCGAGCTGCGGCGGGCCGGCGCCTGCACCGAGGACGTCGTCGGCGCGGTGGTCGGCCTGCCGACGCCGGTGGTCGGCCGGGCGGCGAGCTCGCGCGGCACCGTGGCGCGGTCGAACATCCTGCCGAGCTGGTCGGGCCGGACGCCGGCGCCGGCGCTGCAGGAGCGGCTCGGCGTCCCGGTCATCGTGGAGAACGACGCCAACCTGGGCGCCGTCGCCGAGGTCCGCTGGGGCGCCGGCCGCGGCTCGTGCGCCACCCTCTACCTGAAGATGGCGACCGGCGTCGGCGGGGCGCTGGTCATCGACGGCGACCTGCTGCGCGGCGTCACCGGCACCGCCGGCGAGATGGGCCACGTGAGCCTGGACCCGACCGGCCCGCTGTGCCGCTGCGGCAACCGCGGCTGCCTGGAGCTGACCGCCGGCGGCACCGCCCTGCTGCGGGCCATCAACACCGCCGCCCCCCACTACACCGACCTGCGGTCGCTGGTGGCCGGCGCCCAGGACGGCGACCAGGCCTGCCGTCGGCTGATCGCCGACGCCGGGGCCTCGGTCGGCTTCGTGCTCGGCGGCCTGGTCAACGTGCTCAACCCCGACCGCATCGTCGTCGGCGGCGAGCTGGGCACCGCCGGCGACCTGCTCGTCGACCCGCTGCGGCGGGCGCTCGAGCAGTCCGCCATCCCCGCCGCGGCCGAGCAGCTGACCGTGGTCCCCGGCTCGCTCGGGGCCCGCGCGGAGGTGCTCGGCGCGCTGGCGGTCGCGCTCCGGGAGGCCGACCGGCTGACCGGCTAGGGCCCCGGGGGCCCGCGGACGACGACCGGGCCCCCGGGTGCCACTACTACAGGCGGGGGACCCAGACCTCGCCGCGCAGCGCCCCGGCGACCACCTCGACGCCGCGCGCCGCCGCGGCCAGCCGCGCGCCCTCCCGCTCGTAGGCGGTGACGGCGGCCTCGATGGCGTCCGGCGGCAGGTGGTCGGCCAGCTCGACGCGGACCGTGCGCCAGCCCGCCCGCGCCGCCTCGAGGCCGGCCGCGACGTGGTCGCCGGCGAACCGGGCGAGCAGCAGCGGATAGCGGCGCAGCACCTCGTGGGCGCGGTAGTCGGGCGGGACGAGGTCGAACAGCCAGGCCACCGCGGTGTGCTCCCAGTCGGGGGCGCCCGGGGGCCGCACCTGCTCCGGCCAGCCCGGAGGCACGCTCGCACCCACGTCCGGCATCCTGCCGCAGGTCGAACACGTGTTCGACGGGAGGCGCGCCGTCGTCACCCGCTCGTGATCACCGACGGACCGGCCCCACCACGGTCGCGTCGATCATCCGGCTGCGTGCCGCCCGTACCGGCGTGTCGGCGCGCGTCGCGTGCACGCAGCCGATGATCGACACGGGCGGAGCGCGATCAGTCCCGCTGTCGCTTCAGCCAGAACTGCTCGAAACCCCAGGTGCCCGCACCGCTCGAGTGGTAGCTGACCAGCTCCCAGCCCTCGCCGCCGAGCCGGTTGAGCACCGAGCTGGTGTCCCCCTGCTGCCGCTCCAGCGAGCCGCCGGGGAGCTTGACGCTCACCCCCGCGCGCTGCGACTCGGTGTCGTTGGCCGTGATGACCGAGGCGTACTCCCAGGTGGTCACGGAGGACACGGTAGCGAGGCGCCGTCCGGCAGCCCCAGCCGCGCCCGGGAACCGGCGCCGTGGCCGGTCGCCGGGTCGGAGGAGAAGACGCTCCCCTGCCCCGGCTGGTCCCACCACCGGGCGATGGGCACACCGAGCACCCGGCACACCAACGACGTCACCGGCCTTGCGCCCGGCGCTGGAGACGACCCGCGCCAGCCGGACCGTCCACGGCAGCGCGACCAGGTGCTGCAGCCGCGCGGCGAGCGTCGGACAGCCCCCCTCGGGGACGGCACGGCCGGGTCGACCAGGACCCCGGGATGGGTGACGACGTGGACCTGCACGCCCCGCCGCCCACGGTGCCGGGCCCTCCCCGTGGGGCCGATCAGGGGGCGGGCACCAGCAGGGCGACGCACTCCACGTGCGCGGTCATCGGGAAGGCGTCGAAGGCGCGCAGGGCGGCCAGGCGGTACCCGGCACCGGTGAAGGCGGCGACGTCGCGGCCCAGCGACGCCGGGTCGCAGGCGACGTAGACGACGGCCCGCGCCCCGGTGCCGGCCAGCACGCGGCTCACCGCGGCACCCGCCCCGGCGCGCGGCGGGTCCAGCACCACGACGTCGGGCACGCCGCCGAGCTCCTCGAGCAGCCCCGTGAGCCCCTCGGCGTCCACCTCGCCCTGCCACACCTCGGCCTGCGGCAGGTCGCCCAGGTTGACCTCCGCGGCGGCGCACGCCTCGGCGTCGGCCTCCACGCACACCACCCGGCCGGACTCCCCCACCCCGGGCGCCAGCGCGCCGCCGAGCAGCCCGGCGCCGGCGTACAGGTCGAGCACCGTCTCCCCCGGCCGCACGCCGGCCAGCGCGGACACCGCGCCCACCAGCGCGTCGGCGGCCGCCTCGTGCACCTGCCAGAAACCGGTGCCCTCGACCTCCCAGTCCCGCCCGGCGGCGTGGCGCCCGGCCCGCCCGGCCGGCTCGGCGGGGACGT
Source organism: Geodermatophilus arenarius (assembly GCF_042654585.1). Classification (NCBI taxonomy): domain Bacteria; kingdom Bacillati; phylum Actinomycetota; class Actinomycetes; order Geodermatophilales; family Geodermatophilaceae; genus Geodermatophilus; species Geodermatophilus arenarius. The sequence continues at coordinate 57,247 of NZ_JBHSGR010000018.1, read as the reverse complement.
CGTCGCCGGCCCGGAGCACGCGGGTCGACGTCGGCACGCCGCGGCGGTCCAGCCGCGTGGTGGTCACCGTGCCCGCCGAGTCGACGGCGACGTCCACCGTTCCGGCCCCCGGCCAGCGCCGCGACAGCACCGCCCGCGCGGCCGGCTCGACGGTGATCGGGCAGTCGTCGAGGACGTGCACGTCGTGCGAGCGGTGCCGGCGCAGCCCGGGCACCCCGTCCCGGCCGACGGCGAACCGCGCCCGGGACCGCCAGCGCAGCGGCCCGCCGGGCAGCGCCTCGACGGCGAGGCCGGCCAGCACCGGGTCGGCGGCGTCCAGGCCACCGAGCCGGGTGAGCTGCTCGCGGACGACGTCGGCCTTGAGCCGGCGCTGCCCCTCCCAGGAGACGTGCTGCCAGTCGCAGCCGCCGCAGCGCCCCGGGCCGCTGTGCGGGCAGGGCCGCTCCACCCGGTCGGCTGCCGCCTCGAGCACCTCCACGGCGTCGGCGCGGCAGTAGCCGGGCTGGCGGTCCTCGGTGACCCGGACGACCACCCGCTCACCGGGCAGCGCGTGCCGGACGAACACCACCCGGCCCTCGTGCCGGGCCACGCAGTGCCCGCCGTGCGCGACCGGGCCGACGGTCACCTCGAACTCCCGGCCGGTCCACCCCGCACCCCGGTCGGGCCGGGGCGGGCGGGCCGGGCGGGCTGCCGGCCGGCGCCGCCGGTCAGCCATAGGGGGTGGCCTCGACCTGGTCGTCGGTGAGGCCGCGGCGCAGGTCGCCGGGCATGGGGCCGGAACGGCGGTCGTCCTCGTCGCCGCGGCCGATGGAGCTCTCCAGCTGCCACGGCACCGTGGTGATCATGACGCCGGGCTGGAACTGCAGCCGGGCGCGCAGCCGCAGCGCGCTCTGGTTGTGCAGCACGTTCTCCCACCAGTGGCCGACGACGTACTGCGGCACGAACACGATGACCAGCTCGCGGGGGCTGTCCCGGCGGATGCCCTTGACGTAGTCGACGACCGGCCGGGTGATCTCCCGGTACGGCGACTCCAGCACGGTCAGCGGGACCGGGACGTCGTAGCGCTCCCAGTCCGCCTGCAGCGCGCGCGTGTCGCCCGGGTCCACGTTGACCGTCAGCGCGGTCAGCACGTCGGGCCGGGTGGCGCGGGCGAAGGCCAGCGCCCGCAGCGTCGGCTTGTGCACCTTGGACACCAGCACGATCGCGTGCACCTTGCTCGGCAGCATGCGGGCGTCGGTGTCGGGCACCAGTTGCGAGGCCACGTGCGAGTAGTGCCGGTTGATCGCCTTCATCAGCAGGAACAGCACCGGCATCACGAGGATGACCAGGTAGGCGCCGCGGGTGAACTTCGTGACCACGATGATCACCAGGACGACGGTGGTCAGGCTGCCGCCGATGGTGTTGATGACCTGCGAGCGGCGCATCCGCCGCTTCTCGGCCGCGTCGCCCGACAGCCGGATCTCCCGGTTCCAGTGCCGCACCATGCCCCACTGGCCGATCGTGAAGCTGGTGAAGACCCCGACGATGTACATCTGGATCAGCCGGTTCGGGTCGGCCTCGAAGGCGAGGATCAGCAGCGCCGCGAAGCCGGCCAGCAGCAGGATGCCGTTGCTGTAGACGAGCTTGTCGCCGCGGGTGTGCAGCTGGCGGGGCAGGAACCGGTCCTGTGCGAGCACCGAGCCCAGCAGCGGGAAGCCGTTGAAGGCGGTGTTGGCGGCGAGGATCAGCACCAGAGCGGTGGCCGCCTGGATGTAGAAGAAGCCGACCGAGGTGTCCCCGCCGAAGGTGGCCGCGGCGAGCTGGGCGATGACCGTGCGCTGGGGGTCGGTCTCGCAGTCGCCCGGGAAGCCGACGAGGTCGCAGGTGTTCTCCGCGTACCGGACGTCGCCGAACAGGGCGAGCGCGGTGACGCCGGCGAACATCGTCGCGGCGATCCCGCCCATGAGCGCCAGCGTCGTCGCGGCGTTCTTGGACTTCGGCGGGCGGAACGCGGGGACGCCGTTGGCGATGGCCTCGACGCCGGTCAGCGCGGTGCACCCGGAGGCGAAGGCCCGCAGCGCGAAGAACACCAGCGCGACGCCACCGAGGTCGTCGTAGCCCGCCTCTGGCAGGACCGACCAGCCGGCGCTCTCGGCGATGACCGGGGAGTCGGTGAAGAGGTCGCGGACCAGCCCCGTGACGATCATGACCATGATCCCGGCGACGAACAGGTACGTCGGGACGGCGAACGTCTTGCCCGACTCCCGCACGCCGCGCAGGTTGGTCGCCGCCAGCAGCGCGACCAGCCCGACGGCGATGAGCACGCGGTGCTCGTTGAGCGTGGGGAAGGCCGAGATGATGTTGTCGGTGCCCGCCGACACGGACACGGCCACGGTGAGCACGTAGTCGACCAGCAGCGCGCTGGCGACGGTGAGCCCGGCGAACTGGCCGTGGTTCTTCATCGCGACCTCGTAGTCGCCGCCGCCCGAGGGGTAGGCGTGCACCACCTGGCGGTAGGACAGCACGACGGTCGCCAGCAGCAGCACGACGACGACGGCCAGCCACGGCGCGAGGAACAGGAACGCGGTGCCGGCCAGCGTCAGGACGATCAGGATCTCCTGGGTGGCGTAGGCCACGGAGGAGAGCGGGTCGCTGGCGAAGATCGGCAGGGCCAGGGACTTCGGGAGCAGGGACTCCCCCGCGCGGTCGCTGCGGACCGGCCGGCCGACGACGAGCCGTTTGGGGAGTTGTCCGAGGTCGGACAGCTTGGGCACGGCGGCGATGGTACGGACGCGGGGGCACCCGGTGCCGCTCCGCGCCGGGCGCCCCGCCCGGAGGGGGCACGCGGTCCGGGCGCACCCCCCGGACCGCCCGCGGACGGGTGTAGCTTCGCGCCCTGGACCGCGGGCGGACGGCGCCCGTGCGAGGCATCCGGGAGCGACACGTGCACGTGGTCGTCATGGGCTGCGGCCGTGTCGGCTCGGCCATCGCGCGACGGCTGGAGCAGATCGGCCACAGCGTCGCGGTGATCGACCAGGACCCGGAGGCCTTCCGCCGGCTCGGGCCCGAGTTCACCGGCCGGCAGGTTACCGGCCTGGGCTTCGACCGGCAGGTGCTGCTCGACGCCGGCATCGACTCCGCCGGCGCCTTCGCCGCCGTCAGCAGCGGCGACAACTCGAACATCATCAGCGCGCGCGTGGCGCGGGAGACCTTCGGCGTCCAGCACGTCGTCGCCCGGATCTACGACTCCAAGCGCGCCGAGGTGTTCGAGCGGATGGGCATCCCGAGCGTCGCGACCGTGCCCTGGACGGTGAACCGGCTGCTGCGCGAGCTGCTGTCGGTCAAGGTCAGCGAGATCTGGCGGGAGCCCACCGGCCGGGTGCTGCTGATGCGGGTGACCGTCACCGACGGCTGGGTGGGCCGCAGGCTCTCCGAGCTCGAGGCCGCCTCCGGCGCCCGGGCCGCCTGGCTGGTCCGCTTCGGGGAGGCGCAGCTGCCCACCGCGTCCACCGTGCTGCAGGACGGCGACCAGCTCGTCGTCGCGGCCACCGACGAGATCTCCGACCGCGTGCACCGGACGATCGAGCACCCCGAGGAGGGCAGGGCCTGATGCGCGTGGCCATCGTGGGCGCCGGGGCGGTCGGCCGCTCCATCGCCGGGGAGCTGCTCAACAACGGGCACACCGTGATGCTCATCGAGAAGGACGGCCGCAAGGTCCGCACCCGTGCGGTGCCGGGCGCGGAGTGGGTCCAGGCCGACGCCTGCGAGGTCTCCTCGCTCGAGGAGGCCCAGCTGGCCACCTGCGACGTCGTCGTCGCGGCCACCGGCGACGACAAGGCCAACCTCGTCGTCTCGCTGCTGGCCAAGACCGAGTTCGCGGTCAACCGCGTCGTCGCCCGCGTCAAGGACCCGCGCAACGAGTGGCTCTACACCGAGGCGTGGGGCGTCGACGTCGCCGTCTCCACCCCGCGGGTGCTCGCCGCGCTGGTCGAGGAGGCGGTGACCGTCGGCGACGTCGTCCGGCTGATGAGCTTCCGCAAGGGCGCGGCCAACCTGGTCGAGATCACCCTCGCCGAGAACACCCCGTGGGCCGGCCGGCCGCTGCGCGAGGTGCCGCTGCCGCGAGAGACGGTGCTGACGGCGATGCTGCGCGGCGACCGGGTCATCACGCCCACCCCGGACGAGCCGCTCGAGGTCGGCGACGAGCTGCTGTTCGTCACGCACGCCGACGTCGAGGAGCAGCTGCAGCAGGTCCTGTCGCCGACCGCTCTCTAGGCGCCGCCGGCGTCGGTCTCCACGCGGTGGCGGTGCAGGCGGGCGACGACCCAGAGCGTGAGCGCGAGGGCGGCCGCGGTCACCGGCAGGCCGAGGACGAGCGAGGCGACGCCGAGCAGGTCCTCCTCGTCGGCGAGGTAGAGCGGCGTCTGCACGGCGACGCGCAGCAGGAACGTCACCGCCCAGACGACGGTCAGCCAGCCGTAGGCGCGCACCATCCGGGGGTCGTCGCGCCAGTGCCGCTCGGGCTCGGGGTCGGCCGGGCGCCCGGCCTGCGCGGGCCCGGGCTCCGGCGGGTGCGGGCGCGGCTGGTGGTGCAGCCGGGCGCGGGCGCTGTCGACGCGGCGCCGCAGCCCGGGCAGCGTGTGCGCGGCCATCGACCCCAGGTGGCTCGGCGCGAGCCACTCGGCGACCACGCCGACCAGCGGCCAGCGCAGCGGCACGGAGCCGAGCAGCACCACGCCGATCACGGCGTTGCGGATGATCCCCGGGACGAAGTAGTTGCGCGCCTGCCCCGAGGCGGCGGCGATGGCGACCGCCACCGCGACGCCGAACAGGCCGCTGAACGCCTGCTGCACGCTCTCCCGGCGCACCAGCCGGACCAGCAGGACCAGCACGGCGGCGCCGACGGCGGCCCAGATCCCGGTGCGCAGGTCGCCGATCGAGTTGGCGACGATGAAGGCGAGCGTGGGCAGCGTGGCGTCGACCATGCCGCGCCAGCCGCCGAGCTGCTCCAGCACCATGTGCCGGTCGAAGGTGACGCCCCGGCCCGTGTCCTCGGTCGTGGTGCCGTCCGCGTGCGTGGGCTCCTGGTGCGGTGCTGCTCCCCCCGGATCGCGCCGGCCGTCGTCGTCGGCCGCCGGGATCACCCCGCGCTCAGCTCGTACCAGGGGTTGTAGATGACCTTGCGGCCGTCGAAGTTGGCGAACCGGCCGCGGGCGGTCAGCGTCCGGCCGGGCTCGATGCCCGGGATGCGCCGGCGGCCCAGCCAGACCAGGGTGACCGAGCCGGAGCCGTCGAACAGCTCCGCCTCCAGGGTGGGGACCGTCTCGCGCGGGGTGTAGACGACCGACTTGAGCCGGCCGGTCACGGTCACCACCGCCCCCTTGCGGCAGGCGCTCACCGGCTCGCAGCCGGCGCGGTCGGACTCCTCGCGCAGCTCCTGCGCGTCGATGGCGGAGTCGTCGGCGGTCAGCCGCTGCAGCGTGCGTGCGAGCCAGCCGCCGGGACGGGTCTGTGTCACGGTTCCAGGGTAGTGCCGCCCACCCGGCCGGCGGTGCGTTCCCCCAGCCACGCGCGGACCACCGCCCATGCCTCCCCCGCCGGGTCGATGGGCACCCGGTGACCGCCCGGGACGGTGCGCACGGTCACCCGGTCGCCGGCCGCCGCGGCCGCCGCCGCGTACCGCTGCGACTGCTCGGGCGGCACGACGTCGTCCTCGGTGCCGTGCACGCACAGCACGTCGGCGCCGGTGGGCAGCAGCCCGACCGGGTCGGCGGCCGCGTAGCGGCCGGGCACCTCACCCGGCTCGCCGCCGAGGAACTCCTGGACCGCGCCGCGGCCCAGCCGCTGCTCCGCCGCCCGGCCCAGGTCCACGACGCCGGCCTGCAGGACCGCCGCGGTCACCCGCACCCGCGGGGCGGCGCCGGGCGCGCCGGCCGGCAGCCGCGTCCGCCCGGCGGCCCACGCGGCCAGGTGCCCGCCGGCGGAGTGCCCGGCGACGGTGACCGAGCCGAGGTCCAGCCGGCCGGCGTCCGGGAGGTCCGGCAGCGCGTCGAGCGCGGCGGCGACGTCCTCCAGGGTGGCCGGCCACCCGCCGCCGCTGCCGACCCGCCGGTACTCGACGGCGACGGCGGCGTACCCGGCGGCGGCGAGGTCGGCGGCCAGCGGGCGGGCCAGCTCGACGCCGTACGCGGCCCGCCAGAACCCGCCGTGCAGCACGACGACCACGGGCGCCGGGTCCTGCCCGTCGGGCAGGGTCAGCTCGAGGAACTGGTCGGGGTGGGAGCCGTAGGCGACGACCGCGGGGGTCACGCGGTCGGCCGCGGCGGGGCCGCCGGTCGCCCCGGCTGCTGCCCCGCCTGCTGCTGCCCCGCCTGCTGCTGGCGGGCCAGCTGCGCGGCGGCCTGCGGCGGGAGGGTGAGCGGCAGCTGCTCGCGCACCGGCATCGGCGAGGTGCCCCGGACCACGACCACCCGGCGGAAGACGTCCTCGAGCACCGCCGCCGCCTCGGGCGACTCGGCGGCGGGGCCGCTGATCATCCCCCGGAGGAACCAGCGGGGCCCGTCGACCCCGAGGAAGCGCGCCGCCCGGCGCACCGGCTTCGGCGGGGGCCCGCCGGGCTGGGGCGGCGGGGTGACCACGACGGTGCCGGCCAGCTCGGGACCGAAGGGGCCCTCGGTCTCCTGCAGCCGCCCGCCCTGGCCGGAGGCGCTGCGCGCCAGCTCGGCGCGGACGTCGTCCCAGATGCCGGCGGCGCGGGGTGCGGCGAAGGCGGACAGCTGCAGCAGCGAGTCGCCGTAGCGCAGGGTCGCGCCGATCACCTTCTGCTGCTGGTTGAGGTCCACCCGCAGCTCGGTGCCGGGGACGGCGGGCAGCCGCAGCGAGCCCAGGTCGACGCGGGGCGTGCCGTCGTCGGGGGCGTCGGCCTCGTCGTAGGGGCCGGTGGTCTCCTCGACGTCGCGCTCGCGGTGCTGCGGCTCGGGCGGGACGCCGCGCTCGCGCAGGCTGCGGTCGATCCGGTTGCGCCGTCGTCCGAAGGGCATCTCAGGCCTCCTGTCCCGCGCCGGTGGACCCGTGACCGCCCTCGCCGCGGACGCTCTCCGGCAGCGCCTCGACCGGTACGAAGCGGGCGGTGACGACCGGCTGCACGACCAGCTGCGCGACCCGGTCGCCGGCGCGCAGCGTCAGCGGGGTGGCCGGGTCGAGGTTCACGAGGTTCACCTTGATCTCGCCGCGGTAGCCGGCGTCGATGGTGCCGGGGGCGTTGACCAGGCTCAGGCCGTGCCGGGCGGCGAGGCCCGAGCGCGGGTGCACGAACCCGGCGTAGCCCTCGGGGATGGCCACGGCCACGCCGGTGCCCACGAGCGCGCGCTCGAACGGCGCCAGGTGCACGTCCTCGGTGATGGTGAGGTCGGCGCCCGCGTCGCCGGGCAGCGCGTAGCGCGGGGGTGTCGCCCCCGCCGCGGTCAGCCGGACGGGGACCTCCAGGGGGTCGGCCACGACGGCGACCCTAACCGCGCCGGGGCGGGGTCGGCGGACCGGCCGGGACCTCAGGCCGGGCCGCGGCGCAGGTCGGCGCGGACCCGGCGGGCGAGGGTCTCGGTGGCCTTGAGGTTGCCCCGGCCGCCGAGCGCCGCGCCGACGAACAGCGGCGCGGCCGAGCCGAGGCCGCGGGCCATCCGGCGGGACAGCCGGCGGCGCAGGGCGCGGAACCCGGCGGTGCCGAGGACGACGCCCAGCCCCTCCCGCGCGCCGGTCTCGACGGCGCGCTGCTGGGTCCAGCTGGAGAGGTAGGCGGCGGCGCGCTCGGCCGGTGTGCCGCCGGCCGGCCGGCCCGCGAGCTCGTGCAGCTCGCCGAGGAGGACGACCTCGATGCCGGCGGTGAGCAGCGTCTCGGCGCCGAGCTCGAGCGGCAGCGCCACCAGCGACCCGGGCACGAACCAGTGGGCCGCGGAGAGCCCGCCGGTGGCCGCGCCGACCGCGGCGGTGAGCCGCGCCGAGCGGGTGACGAGGGCGTCGGCGATCTCCTCGTCCGACTTCCCGGGGTAGGCGGCACGCAGCCGGGCGGCGTCGCGGACGGGCAGCCGGGGTGCGGCGGCGGTGAGCAGCTCGCCGAGCACGCCGACCGGGCCGCGGGCCGACTCCTCGTCGTCGGGTCCGCTCCCCTCCGGCGGCTCGGGACGGCGGGCGGCGCCGGCCGCGGCGGCGCCCAGGGCGGTGATGACGTCGCGGAGGACACCGGCGGCCGACCGCCGGGTGTCCGGCTGCCCGGGGGCGGGCGCCTCGTCGGCGCCCCCGCCGAGCAGCCGGGTCACGGCGTCGGCGACCGTGCGGGCCGCCCGCCCCAGGCCGGTGTCCTCGGACAGCCAGGCCGGACCGTCCCCTGACCGGTCCGGCCCCGGCCGGGGCGCGTCCTGCACGGGCCGGGGCGGCGGGACGTCGCGGGGCGCGCCGATGCGCTCCCTCGGGTCGGTCATCGGCTGCTCCCCCCGTGTCCGGTCAAGCGGTGGTGCGGCTCATGCGGCGCAGTCGCGGCAGTACATCTGGTCGCCGCGGGTGGCGGCGAGCCGGCTGCGGTGCTGCACGAGGAAGCAGCGCGAGCAGGTGAACTCGTCCTCCTGCTTCGGCAGCACGCGGACGGTCAGCTCCTCGTTGGACAGGTCCGCGCCGGGCAGCTCGAGGCTCTCGTTGAAGTCGGTCTCGTCGACGTCGACCGAGGCCGACTGGGCCTCCGCCCGACGGGCCTTGAGCTCCTCGAGGGAGTCCTCGCCGAGCTCGTCGGCCTCGTTGCGGCGCGGGGCGTCGTAGTCGGTGGCCATGGGGTGTGCCCCTCCTCCGGGGTAGTTCGCGGACGCGGGGCGTCCGCCTCGTCCGACGGCGGCGGGGTCCGCCGTCGGCCTGGCCGGCCGCCCGGGGGCGGCCGCTGGTCACGGACCGGACCTGCTCCCGGCCGACCACGGGGTCGGCTCGGTACGGGACCGGCAGCCCCCCAACGCCGTGCGGCCCCGGTTTGTGCCCGCCTGTCCGCGCGGGACACACGAGGACGGACGACGGCCCGTCCGGGGCGCCGGGACCGGCCCGGGCGGGCGGTCGGGAGGCGGAGTGCCGGAGGTTACCCTGCCGCCCGTGTCGAGTCCCGTGGGAGCTGACCCCGCCGTCGTCGGTCCGTATCTCGCCTCCGTGCTCAACGACGAGCGCTGGCGGGAGGTGGGCGTCGAGCTGATCGCGGCGGGCATGTCCAACCTCACCTACGTCGTCACCCCGGCCGGGGGCACGGCCGACGACGCGGTGATCCTGCGGCGGCCCCCGACGGGCGCGGTCCTCGCCACCGCCCACGACATGGTCCGCGAGCACAAGGTCGTCTCCGCGCTCGGGCCGACGTCGGTCCCGGTGCCGCGGACGCTGCACCTGTGCACCGACACCGGGGTGCTGGGCGCGCCGTTCTACGTCATGGAGCGGGTCGTCGGCCTGCACGTGGTGAACGAGATCCCGGCCGGCTACGCCGACACCCCGGAGCTGCGGCGGCGGATCGGCGACGGGCTGATCGACGTCCTGGCCGACCTGCACGCCGTCGACGCCGAGGCCGTGGGCCTGGGCGACTTCGGCCGGCCCGAGGGCTTCCTCGCCCGGCAGGTGCGCCGGTGGACCAAGCAGTGGGACGCCACGCGCGACCGCGACCGCCCGCACATGGACGCCCTCGCCGAGCGGCTGGCCGAGACCGTGCCGGCCACCCAGCGGACCGGGATCGTGCACGGCGACTACCGGCTGGACAACTGCCTGCTCGACCCCGAGCGCCCCGGCGCCGTCCGCGCCGTCCTCGACTGGGAGATGTCGACCCTCGGCGACCCGCTCACCGACATCGGGATGCTGTTCGTCTACTGGCCCGAGGCCGGGGAGACCCGCCCGGTGCTCAGCCCGGTGACGACGCTGCCCGGCTTCCCCACCCGCCGGGAGATCGCCGAGCGGTACGCGGAGCGCAGCGGCGTGGACCTCTCCGACCTCGACTGGTACGTCGGGTTCGCCTTCTTCAAGTTCGCCGCGATCGTCGCCGGCATCGTGGCCCGCTCGGCCGCCGGCGCGATGGCCGGCAAGGACACCTCCGGCTACGCCGACCGCATCGACCCGTGCGTCGAGCTGGGACGCGCCGCGCTGGAGGACGGTGCCCTCTGAGCGCCGGCGGCGTGCCTAGACTCCGCGCGACCCGACCTGGACTCCGCGCGACCCGACCTGGCGCGGCCCGCCGGACCCCTCCGGGTCGCCGCCGAGGAGGACGACCGTGAGCACCAGCACCGCCACCCCGCCGGTGCGTCCCCGCAAGGACCGTCGCTACCTGCCGCCGCTGGTCTTCCTGCTCGTGCTGGCCCTGGGCGCGCTCGCCGTGTGGTGGAAGGTCTTCTCCGACGAGGGCGCCCGCGACGCGGCGCAGGCCGCGGCGTGCGAGACCGCCGAGGCGGCGCCGCCGTCGCTGGACCCCAGCACGGTCACGGTGCGCGTCTACAACGCCTCGGACCTCGCGGGCAAGGCGCAGGAGGTCGCCGGTGAGCTGACCGCGCGCGGCTTCGTCGTCGAGGAGGTCGCCAACGACCCGACCGACCGCGAGGTGACCGGCTCGGGCGAGATCCGGCACGGCGCGCGCGGCACCGACGCCGCCCGGTACCTGTCGCTGTTCCTCCCGGACGCCGGCGCCTACCAGGACACCCGCGCCGACGCCCGCGTCGACCTGGTGATCGGCCCGGAGTTCACCGGGCTGGCCCCGGCCGACCAGGTCGCGGCCACCCTCACCCCGATCGCCAGCGCCGAGGCCGCCTGCTGACGACCCGTCAGACCACCTCCGGGTGGAGCCGGTCGAGCAGCGCGAGCAGCGGCCCGGCCACCGTCTCGGGGACGGCGACCGCCATCGGCTCGGCGAACGGCCGGCCGGGCAGGCCGGTGACCACCAGCCCGGCCTCGGCGGCGACCAGCGCGCCGGCGGCGTGGTCCCAGGGCTTGAGGTCCAGCTCGTAGTAGGCGTCCACCCGGCCGGCGGCCACCGAGCACAGGTCCAGCGACGCGCAGCCCTGCCGGCGGATGTCGCGGACCTCGGGGAGCAGCTGGGCGACGACGGCGCCCTGGGCCCGCCGCTGCTCCACGCGGTACCCGAACCCGGTGGCCACCAGCGTCTGCCCGAGGGACGCCGGCCGGTTGCCCGCCAGCCGCACCGGCTCCGGCCGCGCCGGGGTGGAGAGGAACGCCCCGCCGCCCGCGGTGGCGGTGAACAGCTCTCCGGTGGGGACGTCGAGCACCGCGCCGGCCACCGTGACGCCGTCGACCTGGGCGGCGATGGACACGGCGTACCCGCGCAGCCCGTAGAGGAAGTTGACGGTGCCGTCGATCGGGTCGACGACCCACCGCACGCCGCTGGTGCCCGCGCGGGAGGCGCCCTCCTCGCCGAGCAGGCCGTCGTCGGGCCGGGCGGCGAGCAGCCGGCCGGTGATCAGCCGCTCGGAGGCGGTGTCGACGGCGGTGACGACGTCGGTGGGGCTGCTCTTGACGTCGACGGCGGCCGCGGCCGACCCGCGCTCGCGGGCGACGAGGTCGGCCGCCTCGCGGGCGGTCGCGACGGCGAGGCCGAGCAGCTCGGCGGGGGGTGGCGGGGCACTCACCCGGGCGATCCTGCCCGAGCCGCCGCCCGGGGTGCGGTCCCGGTCACTAGGGTGACCGGCGTGCAGGGGTTCGGCGTGGACATCGGCGGCAGCGGCATCAAGGGGTGCCTGGTCGACCTCGAGGCCGGTGCGCTCGTGGGCGAGCGGGTGCGGGTGGAGACGCCTCAGCCGTCCACGCCGGAGGCGGTCTACGAGGTCGTCGCCGGCATCGTGTCGTCCTTCGGCTGGACCGGCCGCATCGGCGTCACCTACCCCGGGGTGATGAAGCGCGGGGTCGCGCACACCGCCGCCAACATGGACAAGGCCTGGATCGGCACCGACGTCGACGCCGGGCTCAGCGCGCTGGTGCCCGGGACCGTCGAGACCCTCAACGACGCCGACGCCGCCGGGCTGGCCGAGATGCGCTACGGCGCCGGCCGGGACCAGGACGGCGTCGTCCTCATGCTCACCTTCGGCACCGGCATCGGCAGCGCGCTGTTCGTCGACGGGCGGCTGGTGCCCAACACCGAGTTCGGGCACATCCAGGTCGACGGCGAGGACGGCGAGAAGCGCGCGTCGGCGGCCGCCCGGGAGCGCGAGGACCTCAGCTACCCGCACTGGGCCAAGCGCGTCGACCGCTACCTCGACGTCCTCGAGGCGGGGCTGTGGCCCGACCTGATCATCGTCGGCGGCGGGGTGAGCAAGAAGGCCCACAAGTGGGTGCCGCTGCTGAGCACGCGGACGCCGGTGGTGCCCGCCCAGCTCCAGAACGACGCCGGCATCGTCGGGGCCGCGCTGGCCGCCGCGGAGCGGCTGGAGCCCTGACCGGGGCACGGTCCCGCCCTTCCGGGCGATCCCGCGCCGTTCGAGGCGGTGGTCACACCGGCTCCCGTCGCTACAATGGAAGAGCCCCAGCCCGTCACCACCCAGCCGGGAGTCATCCCCCGTCCGAGCAGCGGCGAAACACCGTTCCGGACTCTGGGGCCCTCCCCGCTCCGCGGCCGACGGCCGGGGCCGCTGCCCGGGAGTCACACCGCCCCCGGGGAACGCACCCAGCACGGGAAGGATCCTGAGTGCCCGCCGACAAGCCTGCACCGGACGACACCGCCGCGAGCAGCACCCGCTCGAAGACGGTCGCCGCGAGCACCCGGTCTCCCCGGACCAGCGCCACCGTCGGCGTCGCCGACGACGCGCCGGCCAAGCCCGCCGCACGCAAGCGGGCCGCCACGGGCAAGGCCAAGACGGCCGCCCCCAAGGGAGCCGCGAAGCCGAGCATCAGCCCCTCCCCCGGTACCGGTGAGGGCACCGTGCTGACCGCCGTCGCGTCCGAGGACTCCGCCGTCGCGGTGGTCGACGCCGGGGCCGAGGGCCTCACCATCGACGAGACCGTCGTCGCCGGTCCCGACGGCGCCGAGGCCGAGGCGCCCGCCGCCGAGGAGACCGCCGAGGGCGGCGGCGACTTCGAGTGGGACGACGAGGAGGAGTCCGAGGCGCTGCGGCAGGCCCGCAAGGACGCCGAGCTCACCGCCTCGGCCGACTCGGTCCGCGCCTACCTCAAGCAGATCGGCAAGGTCGCCCTCCTCAACGCCGAGGAGGAGGTCGACCTCGCCAAGCGCATCGAGGCCGGCCTGTACGCCGCCGAGCGCATGCGCCAGGTCGAGGAGGAGGGCCAGAAGCTCTCCCCGCAGATGCGCCGCGACCTCAACTGGATCATCCGCGACGGCGAGCGCGCCAAGAACCACCTGCTGGAGGCCAACCTCCGCCTGGTGGTCTCCCTCGCCAAGCGCTACACCGGCCGCGGCATGGCGTTCCTGGACCTGATCCAGGAGGGCAACCTCGGCCTGATCCGCGCGGTCGAGAAGTTCGACTACACCAAGGGCTACAAGTTCTCCACGTACGCCACCTGGTGGATCCGGCAGGCGATCACCCGTGCCATGGCCGACCAGGCCCGCACCATCCGCATCCCGGTGCACATGGTCGAGGTCATCAACAAGCTCGGCCGCATCCAGCGCGAGCTGCTCCAGGACCTCGGGCGCGAGCCCACCCCGGAGGAGCTGGCCAAGGAGATGGACATCACCCCGGACAAGGTGCTGGAGATCCAGCAGTACGCCCGCGAGCCGATCAGCCTCGACCAGACCATCGGCGACGAGGGCGACAGCCAGCTCGGTGACTTCATCGAGGACTCCGAGGCGGTCGTCGCCGTCGACGCGGTCAGCTTCACCCTCATGCAGGACCAGCTGACCAGCGTGCTGCAGACGCTGTCCGAGCGGGAGGCCGGCGTGGTCCGGCTGCGGTTCGGCCTCACCGACGGCCAGCCGCGCACGCTCGACGAGATCGGCCAGGTCTACGGGGTCACCCGCGAGCGGATCCGGCAGATCGAGTCCAAGACGATGTCGAAGCTGCGCCACCCCAGCCGCTCGCAGGTGCTGCGCGACTACCTCGACTGAGGAAGGACCCTCCTGCCCCCACCGCTCGCAGGCTCGCGGCGGGCCCCTGCAGGAGGGCCGTTCCAGGACGTCACCTGACGGCCGGCACCCAGCACGGGTGCCGGCCGTCGGCGTGTGCCGGCCGCGTTGCGGGATGGTCACGATCTCACCCTGCCGGGCGGACGGCGCGGTGTACGGCGGCACCGGCCGGGTAGACGGCGTAGCGTGGGCGACGTCGAGACAGCAGCGGACCCACAGCCGGAAACCAGCCCGGCGCCCGGAACGACCCAGCACCACCAACAGACCGGCACCACCCAGAGGTCCCTGCTGACCACCGTCCCCACCGGTCCCAGCGGTCACCGGCTCACCGGAACCCGGCGAGTCGCCCGCAGTGACACGAGGCACGGGAACAGGAGGATCCATCCTGGCGCTGTGCAGGAGGCCGATCCGCAGCAGCGGGTCCGTGCGGTAGAGAGCGAGTGATGACCCAGATGACCCAGACGCTGACGACGACCCCCGCCGCCGACGACCTGGTCGTGCCCTTCCACTGCGACCGGTGCGGCGCACTGGCCAAGGTGCGTGTCGTGCTCGCCAGCGGCAGCGACCTCGTGTTCTGCGGGCACCACGCCCGCGAGTACGAGTCCAAGCTCCGCGACATCGCCGTCGACATCATCGAGACCGACGGCGAGCAGCGCCTCGCACACTGAGAGAGGCGCTATCGTCGCTCACCGCGATGATGCCCTCACCCGACGCCGCCGCCGGCGTCCCCGATCCGCCTGACGCGGACGGGGACCCGGCGGCTCCGTCGTTCCCGGGGTCCCCCGGTCGACGGCGACCCGAGGAACCCCCGATGCCGCAGCCCCCTGCCTCCTCCCCGTCGACCGGCACCGCCCCCGAGGCGGACGCCGACGCGCACGCGGGCCTGTCCGACGACACCCGCCCGGTCCCCCGCGACCGCGGTCCCGTCGGGCCCGACGCACCCCCTCCGCCGGCCGCCGCCCCCGCCGACACACCGGAGCAGCCCGCCCCGGACACCGGCGACACGCCCGGGCCGGACCCGGTCCACGACACCGTCGCGCTGACCGGCGGCCCGGCCGCGCCGGAGACCGGGCAGCGGACCACCCAGCCGGTCGAGCCGGCCGCTGCCGAGGCTCCCGCCGGGGACGCCTCGGACACCGTCGTCCTCGGCGGTGCCGCCGCCGTCCCGGCCGACCCGCCGGCTCCCCGGCCGCCCGCCGCTCCCCCCGTCCCCCCGCCCGGCTCCGGCGGCGGCCGGGGCGACGGCGGCGGTCCCGGCGAGCCGCCCGCGGGCGCCCGCCGTCCCCGCTGGCGCCGGCCCGCCGTCCTGGCCCCCGCCGGCCTGCTCGCCGTCCTCGGGCTGGCCTGGGGCGTCGACGTGCTGGTGGCCGGGGACGACGTCCCCCGCAACACGGTGGTGGCCGGCATCGACGTCGGCGGCCTGTCCCCCGCGGCCGCCGCCGACCGGCTCGAGCAGGACCTCGCCCCCCGGGTCGCCGCCGACCACGTCGTCGTCGCCGACGACGTCGAGGCCACCCTGTCCCCCGCCACCGCCGGCATCACCCTCGACGTGGACGCGACCGTCGACGCCGCCGACGACCAGCCGCTGAACCCCTGGACCCGCCTGGTGTCGCTGTTCAGCGAGCGCGAGGTCGACCCGGTCATCACCGGCGAGGACACCGCGCTGGTCGCCCAGGTCGACACCATCGCCACCCAGGTGGACCGGGTGCCGGTCGACGCGACCATCGCGATCGAGGGCACCACGCCGACCCTGGTCGAGCCGGTGGACGGCCGGACGCTGGACCGCGAGGGCGCCGCCGAGGCGATCACCGCGGCGCTGGCCTCCGGCGGCGACCCGGAGACGCCGATCGAGCTGCCGGTCGACGTCGAGCCGGTGCGGGTGGGCACGGAGGAGGCGCAGCGCGTCCTCGACGAGACCGTCACCCCCGCGCTCGCCGCGCCGGTCACGGTGACCAGCCAGGACGGGGGCACCTCGGTCGAGGTCCCGGTCGAGGCGATCGCGGCGTCCCTGACGTTCACCCCGCAGGACGGCGGCGAGCTCGCCGTCGCCGTCGACCCGGCGGCGCTGCAGTCGGCCATGGCCGAGGACTTCACCGCCTTCGGCGAGCCGGCGCAGGACGCCCGCTTCGAGGTCGTGGGCGACGGCGTGCGGGTCGTGCCGTCGGTCGACGGCACCGGCGTGGACCCGCAGGCCCTGTCCGGCCAGCTGCTCGAGGTGCTGGACGACCCGGCGCCGCGCACGGTCACCGCGCAGCTGGGCCCGGTGCCGGCCGAGCTGACCACCGAGGAGGCGCAGGCGCTCGGCATCGTCGAGGAGGTCAGCTCCTTCACGACCACGACGACGAACAACGCCAGCGCCACCAACATCCGGACGGTGGCCGAGGAGGTCGACGGCGCGCTGGTGCTCCCCGGCGAGACGTTCAGCCTCAACACCCACACCGGCCCGCGCGGCACCGCGCAGGGCTACGTGCCGGCCAACGTGATCAGCGGCGGCGAGCTGTCGACGGCGGTCGGCGGCGGCATCAGCCAGTTCGCCACCACGATGTTCAACGCGGTCTTCTTCGCCGGGCTCGAGGACGTCTACCACAAGCCGCACAGCTTCTACATCAGCCGCTACCCCGCCGGCCGCGAGGCCACGGTGTACGAGGGCCAGATCGACCTGCAGTGGCGCAACGACTCCGACACCGGCATCTTCGTCGACACCCGGTGGACCCCCGGGGCCTCCGGCGGGTCGATCACCGTGACCTTCTACGGGACGCGGCGCTACGAGATCGAGGCGATCGAGGGCCCGCGGACGAACTACCGGCAGCCGGCGGTGCAGGAGAAGGTCGACGACGGCGACTGCATCCCGCAGTCCGGCGTGCAGGGCTTCGACGTCACCGTGACCCGGGTGTTCCGCGACCTGCAGAGCGGCTCGGAGATCAGGCGGGAGACGTTCGAGACCAGCTACGCCGCCGAGGCGGTCATCCGCTGCGTCGCCCCGGCGCCGGCTGCCGACCCGGCCGCACCTCCGCCCGACGGCGGCACGCCGCCGGCGGGGCCCACGGCCTGACCCCGCTCCCCGACCGGGTCCACCGGCGCCCGGCCCCGCCCCGTCGGCGGCAGGGGCGGGCGCCGGGCGTGCACACTGGCCTGGTGAGCACCGTGCGGGCCGGCGGGCGGTCAAGCACCGACGGGGCCGCGGAGGACACGCACGCCCCCGCGGCCGCCCCGCCCCCCGCCGGCGCCAGCCGCGCCGACCTCCCGGCCCCCGGCCGCCTCGACCACTGGCCGCCGGTGGTCCGGGTGCCGCTGCAGGTGCTCGGGCGCACGGTGGCCAAGGCCTGGCAGGACCGCATCCTCGGGCTGTCCGGCGAGGCGGCGTTCTGGCAGATCCTCTCGGTGCCGCCGCTGCTGATCGCGCTGCTCGGGTCGCTCGGCTTCCTCGGTGACTGGATCGGCGCGCAGTCGGTGCAGACGATCGAGGACACGCTGGTCGACGCCTCCAGCGAGGTGCTCACCGCCGACGTCGTCGACTCGCTGGTGCGGCCCACGCTCAGCGACATCCTGACCTCGGGCCGGCTCGACGTCGTGAGCGTGGGCTTCCTGCTCACCCTGTGGGCCGGGTCCTCGGCGACAGCGACGTTCATGAACACGATCGTCATCGCCTACGACCAGCGCGACGTCCGCGGCCCGATCGCCACCCGGCTCATGGCGCTGTGGCTGTTCGTCGTCGGCCTCGTGCTCGCCGTGGTCATGCTGCCGCTGCTGGTGCTCGGTCGCGGGGTGCTGGTCGGGCTGCTCCCGCCGGAGTGGCACGAGACGGCGACGGTGCTGATCAACGCCGTCTACTGGCCGGTGGTGGTCGTGGGCCTGCTGCTCGCGCTGACGAGCTTCTACCACGTGGTCCTGCCGCGGCGGCTGCCGTGGCGGCGGCACCTGCCGGGCACGCTGCTGGCCGTCGGCTTCTTCATGGTGGCGGCGACGGTGCTGCGGCTGTACGTGTCCGACATCCTGGTCGCCGCGCTGCCCTACGGCGCGCTGGCGACCCCGATCGCGGCGCTGCTGTTCCTGTTCTTCTTCGGGATGGCGGTGCTGCTCGGCGCCGAGCTCAACGCGACCGTCCAGGAGCGGTGGCCGGCGCCGCTGCGCCGGCACACCCGCCGGGCGCAGCGCCGCCGCGCCGCCGAACTCGAGGCCGAGGCCAAGCGCCTCGGACTCCGCTAGTCCTTGCGGAGCTGCTCGTAGATCTCCTTGCAGGCCGGGCAGACGGGGCTGCCGGGCTTGGGCGACTTGGTCACCGGGAACACCTCGCCGCACAGCGCCTCGACCAGCGTGCCCATGACGGCGCTCTCGGCGATCTTGTTCTTGCGGACGTAGTGGAAGACCTCGTTGGCGTCGCCGGTGTCCGAGTCGCGGACGTCGGGCTTCTCGAGGAGGTCGGTGCTGCTCACGGTCTCTCCCTGGCTCGGGGACGTCTCCTGCGCGGGCACCCCGGCGTCCTCCGGCGGAGGTGGTGGCCGGGCGCGACCGCCCCGCCCACCATGATGGCAGGGTGCCCCCCGAAGCTCCCCGCACCGAGCCCCGCCGTGCCGCCACCGCACCCGTGACCCTCTCCCCGGAGGTGGCCGGGGCGCTCGACGCCGGCGCCCCCGTCGTCGCCCTGGAGAGCACGCTGCTCGCCCACGGCCTGCCGCGGCCGGACAACCGCGCCGCCGCCGACGACGTCGAGGCGGCCGTGCGGGCCGGCGGCGCGGTGCCGGCCACGATCGCGGTGCTCGACGGCGTGCCGCACGTGGGGCTGACGGCCGAGCAGGTCGACCGGGTGTGCGCCGACCCCGACCTGGCGAAGCTCGGCGTCCGGGACCTGCCGGTGGCCGCCGCGCTCGGCCTGTCCGGCGCCACCACCGTCTCGAGCACCGCGCTGCTGGCGGAGGCCGCGGGGATCGGCGTGTTCGCCACCGGCGGCCTGGGCGGGGTGCACCGGCAGTCGGCCGAGACCTTCGACGAGTCCGCCGACCTCACCGCGCTCTCGCGCACCTCGCTGGCCGTCGTCTGCGCCGGCGTGAAGTCCATCCTCGACGTCCCCGCCACGCTGGAGCGGCTGGAGAGCCTCTCGGTGACCGTCGTCGGCTACGGCACCCGCACCTTCCCCGGCTTCTACGTCGCCGACTCCGGCGCCCAGGTGGACTGGGCGGTCGAGTCCCCCGAGCAGGCGGCCGCGGTGCTCGCCGCGCGGCGCGCGGTGGCGCCGGGCGCGGTCGTCGTCGCCAACCCGCTGCCGGCCGACGAGCAGCTGGACCCGGAGCTGCACGCCCGGGTCATCGCCGACGCGCTGGCCGCCGCCGAGGCCGCCGGGGTGCGCGGCAAGGCGGTGACGCCGTTCGTCCTCGACCACCTGCACCGGGCCAGCGAGGGCGCGACGCTCGCGGTGAACGTGCGGCTCGTGCTGCGCAACGCGGAGCTCGCCGGGCGGATCGCGGCCGCGCTGGCCGCCGCGGCCCGCTGAGCACCCGCCCGGTCGTCGTCGTCGGCGACCTGGCCACCGACGTCGTCGCCGTCCTGTCCGGCGAGCCGGCGCCGGGCTCGGACCGGCCGGCCGCCATCCGCACCCGCGGGGGCGGGGCGGGGGCCAACGTCGCCGCGCACCTGGCCGCGCTCGGGGTGCCGGTCACCCTCGCCGGGTGCGTGGGCGACGACCCGGCCGGCGCGGCGCTGCTCGCCGAGCTCGCCGCCGCCGGGGTGGGCCTGGCGGTGCGGACCGTGCACGGCGCGGCCAGCGGGACGATCGTCAGCCTGGTCGAGCCGGACGGGGAGCGGAGCATGCTCGCCGACCGCGGCGCCAACCTGGACCTGCGGCCCGACGACCTCCCGCCGCCGCTGCCCGGCGCCCACCTGCACCTGTCGGGCTACACGCTGCTCGACGAGCGCCCCCGCGCGGCCGGGCTCGCGGCGCTGGCCGCGGCCCGGGCGGCCGGGTGCACGGTGTCGCTGGACCCGGCGTCGACGGGCCCGCTGGCCGGCTACGGCGTGGACCGGTGGCTGGCCGACACCGCCGGCGTCGACCTGCTGCTGCCCAACGCCGACGAGGCGCGGCTGCTGTCGGGCTGCGCGGACGTGACCGACGCCGCGCGGGCGCTGGCCGCCCGGCACGGCGCGGTCGCGGTCACCCTCGGGGGCGACGGGGCGCTGTGGGCCGCCGGGACCGCGGTGCTGCACCGCCCGGCGCGCCCCGCCCGGGTCGTGGACACCACCGGCGCCGGGGACGCGTTCACCGCCGGGCTGCTCGCGGTGTGGCTGGGCGGGCCGGACGCCGACCCGGCCGCCGCGCTGGACGCGGGGCTGGCCCGGGCCGCCGAGGTGGTCGGCCGGCCGGGCGCGCGCTGAGGAGGCTCGGAGGCAGGGGCTCAGCCCTCGATGACGGTGCCGCCCTCGATGGCGCGCCGGCGGCGGGCCGGGTCGTCGAGGATGCGGTCGGGCTGCGGCGCCCGGTACCGGTGGGCGTCGAGCTTCTTCTTCGGCGGCCGGTCGTTGGCCATGACTACGGCGATCCACGGCAGCACCGTGCCGAGGACGGCGAACACGATCGCCAGCCACAGGATCTGGTAGGTCGCCGCGGCCAGCACCAGGGCGACGGCGCGGACGGCCATGGTGAGGACGTACCGCTTCTTCCGGGCCGCGTGCTGCTCGGCCAGGCTGGGCTCTGCCTGCGTGATGAGCACCGGCTCCGACCGTCGGGGTCGTGCGGACTGCTGGCTCGAGGCCACGGACACCCATCCCCTCCGCCGGCCCGGGGCCCGACGCTGTCGCCTCGCGGCCGGGTCCGGTCCCTGCTGGCCGGCCCCGGGGATCCCCGGTCCGGCCCCCATGGTGCCACCGGGACAGGGGCTGTGCAGGTGCCTCCGCGGACGATCGCGGGCCAGATCCAGCGTGTCGCGACGGACTCCCCGCCGCCTATCCGGCGGCCTGCTCCGCCGCCTCCTCGGCCGCCTTCCCGGCGGCCTGCTTGGCGGCCTGCTTCGCGGCCTGCTTCGCGGCCCTGACCTCGGCCAGCGACTCCGGGCCGGTGATGTCGGCGACCGACCGGCGCGAGCCCTCCTCGCCGTAGGACCCGGCCGCCTCGCGCCACCCCGGCGGGGTCACGCCGTACTGCTTGCCGAGCAGCGCCACGAGGATCTTCGCCTTCTGCGCGCCGAAGCCGGGCAGCTCGCCGATCCGGCGCAGCAGCGCGGCGCCGTCCGGGACGCCGTCCCACAGGCCCTCCGCCCGGCCGTCGTAGCGGTCGACGAGCAGCCGGCACAGCGCCTGGGCGCGCTGGGCCATCGAGCCCGGGTAGCGGTGCACGGCCGGCGGCCCCTGGAACCAGGCGAGCAGGACGTCGGGGTCGGCGTCGGCGATCGCGGCCGCCGAGAGCGTGTCCACCCCCATGCGGTCGGCGAGCAGCCGCGGGCCCGCGAAGGCGCGCTCCATCGGGAACTGCTGGTCGAACAGCATGCCGAGGACGAGGGCGAGCGGGTCGCGGCCGAGCAGGTCGTCGGCGGCGTCGTCCTGGGTGATGCGGAGGCTCGGCACGCCCTCGATCCTGCCGCACCGTGCGACGAGGGCATCCGGAGCGATCACCGACCTCGACGCAGGCCGGCCCGGAGGAGGTCGAGGGGACCCGCCCGTCGGCCCCTCAGAGCCCCCAGAAGGGGCCGGAGAGACCGACGCTGCGCATGTAGTCGGCGGCCCGGGCGGGCTCGCGGCGGGTGTACCCGCGGTCGAAGCGGCCGGTGTACCAGTCCGAGGCGAGGCGCCAGAGCGTGGTCAGGTCCATGACGTAGCCGCGGTCGTTCCCGGTCCGGTCGAGCCACGCGTCGACGCACGTCTCGCCGCAGAAGATCCGCTGATGGCCGCAGGTGCGGACGACGTCGTCCCAGATCCGCGCCGCGGGGACGAGGAAGTGGGCGACCTGGTCCCCCTCCGGCGGTGCGGTGCGCGTGACGTTCCACGCGTGCGGGGCCGCGCAGGCGGGGCAGGTCGTCGCGACGAGCAGTGCCGGTTCCCGGTGGAGCAGGTGGGGCATCGCGAAGGAGTCCCAGGCGCAGCCACCCCACCACAGCGTCGAGCTGCCCATCACGGAGAAGCCGAGGGGGATGGCGGAGAAGGGGTGGGCCATGACGATGCTGCCGGCCTGGTCGAGGACCAGGTGCCGCGCGGCCGCGAGCTGCTCCAGGGCGTCGCGGATGCGCTGCGGTGACACGTCGAACCGGTGGGCGAGCTCGTCGGGAGCCGGTGGGCGGCCCTCCAGGGCGAACCCGGTGTAGACGGCCAGGCGGACGTCCTCGAGGTCCATGCGACCCTCCTTCGCTCGGCAGGCGTCATCCCCCGTCCCGGTGCTGCGTGACGGTCGCGGACGCGGCGGTCCGACGGTCCGGGAGCCGGGTCGGTCCGGCCCACGGACCGGGGAGCGCCGGTCGCCCGCTGCTCCGCGGCCGTCTGCGACGCCTTGCCCGACGACCCGGACACGCCCTCGCGCACGGGGTCGGGTCCAGGACCGGGGGGCGCCAAACCCGCGCGGAACGAGTCCATGTCGGCGACCCGACGCCGCAGTTCCCCAGGGACCGTCACGCTCGACCTCCGCGTCTCCCTGCAGCCTACGGTCGTCCGCTCCTCCCGCACCGCTGCTCGGGCACCGGGAGGCAACCGGGCCCCCGGTGCTGCTGGTGCCGCGCCCGTGCTCGGGAGCAGACTCGTGCCGAGCCCCTGGAGGGCTCCCCTTCCTGCGGCGGCCCCGCTCGAGAGGAGGACCCGATGACCACGACCACCACCGGCCACGTGACCGTCGGCGAGGTGATGCGGCCCCCGGTGACGACGGTCGAGCGCGACGCCCACGTGGCCGCGGCCGCGTGGCTGATGAAGAAACACCACGACAACGCGCTGGTCGTCGTCACCGACGGCGCGACGCAGGAGCCGGTCACCCTGGTCTGCGACGGCGACGTCGCCCAGGCGGTCGCGGACGGGCGGGACCTCGAGCAGGTGCGGCTCACCGACCTGCCCCTCCTGCCGATGGTGCTGGTTGCGCCGGACACGCCGGTCGCCGACGCCGCGGAGCAGATGCTCGCGGCCGGCGTCGTCTACGCGCCCGTGGTGCAGGACCGGCGGCTGGTCGGGCTGGTCGACCTCCCCGCCGTCTGCCGCGGCCTCCTCGCCGAGCGCGCGAGCGGCGGGGCATAGGGCCCGACGTCAGGCGGAGACGGAGAACAGCGGCCGGCTCCCGGGCACGTCGCGCAGGACGGGGACGCCGCGGTCGTCGGAGGCGAGCCCCGAGCCGACGACGGGGTCCCGGACCGTGCCGGAGACGAGCACCTCCCGTCCCCGGCGACGCCGACCCCGTGCCCGCCCCAGCGGGACGGCTCCGCGCGCGCCAGGGCGAGGAACCGGTCGCGGATGGAGGCCCGGGCGGCGTCGCCGACCCGCGCGACGAGCTGGGTGGAGCCCGCCACGGCGACGAACAGCACCGTCGACGGCACGGTCGTGGTGGGGTGCGCCGCCGGGCGGGTGCCGGTGGGGAACCGCTCGATCTCGGCCAGCGGGGCCTCGGTGTCCCCGAGGAAGAAGCGGTGGTCGTCGCCCTGGAGCTCGACCAGCCGTGCGCCGGGGATGTGGTCGGCGAGGTACCGGCCGATGCCGATCGGGATCACCAGGTCACCGCGGCGGTGCAGCACCAGGGCCGGGACCCGGATGGTGGGAGCACGTCGCGCAGGCCGATGCGCGGGTAGAGCTCGAACGTGCGGCGGGCCGTCCCGGAGCTGGCGCCGAGGCGCTGCAGCGTGCCCCACCAGGCGCGCAGCGCCGTGTCGCCGCGGCGTCCCGGGGCTCACGGCACGGTCCCGGGCTCACGGCACGGCGAGGAGGAAGCGGCGCACGGCGGCGTCGAACGCCGCGGGGGCCTCGAGGTTGACGACGTGGCCGACGCCGGGGAGGAGCACCAACTGGGATCCGGGGATCGCGGCGTGCAGCGCCTCGGCCACCGGCCGCGGCGCCCGCACGTCCTCGGTGCCGTGGAGCAGCAGGGTCGGGACGGCGACGGTCGGCAGCACGTCCCGCAGGTCGGCGTCGGCGAACGCGGTGAGCATCGACCGCGTCCCGGCCGGACGGACGTCGAGCACCACCGCACGGACGAGGTCGAGGGTCTCCTGCGGCACGGGGCCGGCGAAGAAGCCGGGCAGGTAGCCGTCGACCCACTCGGCCGGGGGGCGGTCGAGCTCCGCGCGCACCCGCCGCAGCCGGGCCTCGACCTCCTCCGGGGGCAGCGACCCCTTCCACCCGGCGTAGGCGGAGGCGAGG
The DNA here is from genome assembly GCF_042654585.1 of Geodermatophilus arenarius. Lineage (NCBI taxonomy): Bacteria > Bacillati > Actinomycetota > Actinomycetes > Geodermatophilales > Geodermatophilaceae > Geodermatophilus > Geodermatophilus arenarius. Next base: position 32,877 of record NZ_JBHSGR010000018.1, on the reverse strand, counting down.
ACCAGGGAGCGGACCACCTCCGGGTGGCGCTGCCACACCGCGAGCGCGAGCCCGCCGCCGAACGACAGTCCGCACAGGTGCACCCGGCCCAGGCCGAGCCCGCCGACGAGCGCGGCCACCGCGTCGGTGTACCCGGCCAGCGTCAGGTCGGCCGGCGGGTCGGGGGACGCACCGCAGCCGGGCGCGTCCCAGGCGACCACGTCGAACCCGTCCGACAGCCCCTCCAGCTGCGGCCGCCACTCCCGGCCGTCGCTCCACGCGCCGTGCAGGAGGAGCAGAGGCGCTCCTGCACCCGCGCGGTGGTAGGCGATGGTCCACCCGCCGGCCTCGACGACGTCCACGGCGGCCCCTCGACGATGCTGCTGGCCGTGGTGCGGGGCGGCTGCCGCCCCGCGGGCCGAGCGTCCCACCAGGGCCACCGGGCGTCGAGACGCCGGTCGACGGTGACCTGAGGACCCTGGTGCGACCGCCCCTGGACACGGGATGCCGCCTGGCCGACCCAGGGACCGGGTCGGACCGGCCGGCGGGGCAGGCACCGGGCCCGACCGGTGCGGGACGAGGAGGCGGCCGTGCCGCAGACGCTGACGGTGTCCCAGCCGGGGACGGTCCTGGGGTCTGGGCCCATCCGGACGACGAGGCCTACCTGTCGGCCGCGCTGATGGCCGAGGCCGGGGACGCGGGGGCTGACCGTCGTCGTGGTCACCGCCACCGACGGCGAGTTCGCCGGGAGGGGGGACGGTCCGGTCGCCGACCTGCGGCGGCTGGAGGTGGTGGCGAGCCTGGCCGCGGTCGGCGTCACCGACCACCGGTGGCTCGGCTCCCGGGACGGGCGGTGCGCCGCCGTCCCTCCGGACGACGGCGGCCGGGCGGTGCGCGCCCTGCCCGAGGACGTGCGGCCGGACACCGTGGTCACCTTCGGCCGCGACGGGCCGTCGGGGAGGACACCTGCCTCCGCTGGTGGTCGGAGGGAGTTCCGGCCGGGTCCCCGCACCGCCGGCGGTTCCCGTCCCCACGCCCCGGGCCCCGAGTGATGCGGTTCTGCGGGGGGTGTCCGGTGGGGCGGCCCGCTGACCCGTTCCGCCCAGGGGGTCCTGCCGCCGCGCACCGCTCGCGCAGGATGGGTCGGTGCGCGCGGTGGTGAGCAGGGTGTCCTCGGCCTCGGTGACCGTCGACGGGGCCGTCGTCGGGGAGATCGGGACGGGCCTGCTCGCGCTGGTCGGCGTCGGCCGGGACGACGACGCCGACCGGGCCCGCACCCTGGCCCGGAAGGTCCACGAGCTGCGGGTGTTCCCCACCGGGGACGGCGCCCGCTCGGCCGGCGACCTCGGCCTGCCGGTGCTCGTGGTGAGCCAGTTCACCCTCTACGCGGACACGCGGAAGGGCCGCCGCCCGTCCTGGGACGCCGCCGCGCCCGGGGACGTCGCCGAGCCGCTGGTGGACGAGGTGGTGGCGGAGCTGCGGCGGCGCGGGACCGGCGTGGCGACCGGCGTGTTCGGCGCGCGGATGGCGGTGGCGTCGGTCAACGAGGGGCCGATGACCTTGCTGCTGGAGGTCTGACCCGGCGACCGGACGGGTACGGGTGGTGACCGAACACACGGCCTGTGCGTTCACTGTGAACCCGGGCCGCGTGGAACACCCGGCCCCGTCGGGACCGTTGTACGGGGCGAAACACAACGGACCACAACGGACGAACGAACCGTGGGGGCCCCGCCGGACAACGGAGCCCCACCCCCGACGCGGGTGCGCCACCGCCACCGGACAGCCGGCGGCGCATCCGAACTCCGAGCAAGGACGAAGACATCCCGTGACGCTCCTCCAGTCTTCCCCCAGTGACGCCCTCGAGGTCCGCTCGCCCCGCCGCGAGCCGGACACCAGTGGCCTGGTGTCGACCGACCTGGTGCGCGTGTACCTCAACACCATCGGCAAGACCGCCCTGCTGACCGCCGAGCAGGAGGTGGAGCTGGCCAAGCGCATCGAGGCCGGTCTCTACGCCGAGCGGCTGCTCGCCGAGCGGCAGCTCACCCCTGCCCTGCAGCGCGACTACAAGGCCCTCGCGGTCGACGGCAAGGCCGCCAAGCGGCACCTGCTCGAGGCCAACCTGCGCCTGGTCGTCTCGGTGGCCAAGCGCTACACCGGCCACGGCATGACGTTCCTGGACCTCATCCAGGAGGGCAATGTCGGCCTCATCCGCGCCGTCGAGAAGTTCGACTACACCAAGGGCTTCAAGTTCTCGACCTACGCGACGTGGTGGATCCGCCAGGCGATCACCCGCGCGATGGCCGACTCCGGCCGCACCATCCGGCTGCCCGTGCACCTGGCCGAGCAGGTCAACAAGGTCGTGCGGACCCGCCGGCGGGTGCACCAGGAGCTCGAGCGGGAGCCCACCGCCGAGGAGCTCGGCCTCGAGCTCGACATGACGCCCGAGCGGGTCACCGAGCTGCTCGAGTACAGCCGGGACCTGGTCAGCCTCGACCAGACGGTCGGCGCCGACGAGGAGTCCCGCCTCGGTGACTTCATCGAGGACGCCGACGCCGCGGTGGCCGAGGACGCGGTGGCCTTCCAGATGATGAAGGGCGACGTGCGCAACGTCCTCTCCACGCTGGAGGAGCGCGAGCGCGACGTGGTGGTGCTGCGCTTCGGCCTCGACGGCGGCCAGCCCCGCACGCTCGAGCAGATCGGCAAGCAGTTCGGCCTGTCCCGCGAGCGGGTCCGCCAGATCGAGCGCGAGACGATGGCCAAGCTGCGCGACCCGCAGCGCGCCGACGCCCTGCGCGACTACCTGGCGTAGACGAAGGACCCCTCTGCCCCCCACCGCTCGCACGCTCGCGGCGGGACCCTGCAGAGGGCCGCACCGAGAGCCGGCTCCCCCTCGCGGGAGCCGGCTCTCGGCGTTGACAGGGGTCGCGCCCCGGGCCAGGCTCGTGCTCAACCGAAAGGTTGAGGAGGCGGCCATGGCGGGCACGGCGGAGCGGTGGGCGAGGCTCGCGGACGACTTCGGCCGCAGGGTCGACGGCGTCCCGCCCGGACGCTGGGACGACCCGGCGCCGTGCGAGGGCTGGGTGGCCCGCGACGTCGTCCGGCACCTGGTGGAGTGGATGCCCGCGCTCTACTTCCCCGCGGTGGACCTCCCGCTGCCCGCGCACCCCCCGGTCGACGACGACCCCGCGCGCGCCTGGCGGGCCACCGACGCCGCGATCCGGGCCCTGCTCGCCGACCCGGACCTCGCCCGCCGGCCGACCAGCACCCGGGCCGGGGACATGCCGCTCGAGGACCTCGTTGCCATGACCGGCCTCATGGACCTCCTGGTGCACGCCTGGGACCTCGCCCGCGCCACCGGCCAGGACGAGACGATCGACGCGGACGAGGCCTCGGCGTTCCTCGCCGGCATCGAGCCGTGGGACGCCGCGCTGCGCGGCAGCGGCCACTACGGCCCGCGGGTGACCGTGCCCGAGGACGCCGACGACCGGGCGAAGCTGCTCGCCTTCACCGGCCGCCGTCCCTGAGGCAGGCGCGCCGATGAGTTCCGGCGCCGCCGGCGGTCAGCCCCTCGTCGACACCGAGGGAGGGACCGTGAGCCAGCTGTTGAGGGTGCAGAACTTCACCGTCTCGAGCGACGGGTACGGCGCCGGCGAGGGCCAGAGCCTGGAGCGGCCGTTCGGGCACGCCGACCCCATGACGTTGATGGCCTGGGCGGTCGCCACGGCCAGCTTCCCCAACCGCACCCGGCCGGGCGGCAGCCGCGGCCTGGACGACTACTTCACCCGCGACTTCGCGCACGGCATCGGCGCCGAGATCATGGGCCGGAACAAGTTCTCGCCCCACCGCGGCCCCTGGGAGGACCTCGAGTGGCAGGGCTGGTGGGGCGAGGACCCGCCGTTCCACACGCCGGTCTTCGTGATGACCCACCACGTGCGGCCGTCGTTCACGCTGTCGGACACGACGTTCCACTTCGTCGACGCCGACCCGGCCACGGTGCTGGAGAAGGCGCGCGCGGCGGCCGGCGGTGCCGACGTCCGGCTCGGGGGCGGCGCCACGGTGATCCGCCAGTTCCTCGACGCCGACCTCGTCGACACGCTGCACGTCGCCGTCGCACCGGTCGAGCTGGGCGCCGGCTCCCGGCTGTGGACCTCGCCCGACGAGCTGCTCGACCGCTTCCACCACGAGGTCGTGCCCAGCCCGAGCGGCGTCACCCACCACCTGTTCTGGCGGAGGTGACCCGCCCTGCGGTGTCGTGCCCGAGCGGGGCCGGAGGGCTCCGCGGGTGGTGCCGGCCGGAGGCCGACGGTGTGATCAGTCGCGCATGCGGCGGGGACCCGGATCGACCCGGGCGGTCGGCGGCCCGACGCGCACGGTGCCGCCGGCGACCACGAGCGACCGGCCGCCGTGCCAGGGGTTCGCCGGGCCGACGATCACCGGCGACAGGGCGAGGCCGAGCACCTCGGGCAGGTCCTCGGCGAGCCGGGCCACCCGCAGCAGCAGGTCCTCCAGCGCCGCGACGTCGACCCGCTCGGCCCCCCGCCAGCCGTCGAGCAGCGGCCACGCCCGGGGCGCGCGGACCAGCTCGGCGGCGTCGAGGTCGGTGAGCGGCAGCGTGCGGTAGGCGCGGTCGCCGAGCAGCTCGGTGGCCACTCCCCCGAGGCCGAAGCTGACCAGGGCGCCGAACGACGGGTCGTCGACGACCTCGATGACGGTGGCCACGCCCGGCGCGGCCATCTCCTGCACGATCACCGGGTCGCCGGCCGGGATGGCCTCGAACGCGGCACGGACGGCGCCGGCGTCGGGCAGGTCCAGCCGCACACCGCCGAGGTCGGTGCGGTGCCGCAGCCACGGCGCCGTCGACTTGAGCACCACCGGGTAGCCGATCGCGCCGGCCGCGGCGACCGCCTCGTCCGCGGTGGTCGCCGTCCGCGTGCCGAGCAGCGGCACCCCGTAGGCGCCCAGCAGGGCGATGACCTCGTCGTCGCGGAGCTGCCGCCCCCCGGGGGACCCCGCCATCACGCCGAGCACCACCGACCGCGCCCGGTCGACGTCGACGCCGGGCAGCTCGGGCACGGTGCCGGCCGGCCGGCGGCGCCAGCGGGCGTACTCGGCGACCCGCGCCAGCGCGATGACCGCCCGCTCCGGCGTCGCGTAGGACGGGACCGAGCCACGGGCGGGCATGCCCTCGTCGTCGGGCACGGTGAGCTCCGGCGGGATGCCCTCCGCCGACAGGAACGTCGCGAGCACCGGCTTGGCCGAGCCCTGCGACACCTCGCGCAGCGCCCGGCCGTACGCGTCGGGCGAGGTCCGCACCAGCGGCGGGAGGAACACCGCGACGACGGCGTCCACCCCGTCGTCGTCGACCGCCTCCTGCAGCGCCGCGCGGAAGGCCTCCGGGGTGCCGGCGGTGCCGATGTCGACCGGCGCCTCGTGCGCCAGGGTCAGGCCCTGGTCGAGGACGGCGTCGGCGACCAGCACGCCCAGCGCCGTGGAGTTGCCGACGACGGCGACCCGGTCGCCCGCCGGCAGCGGCTGGTGGGCCAGCAGCATGCCGACCTCGAACAGCTGGGCGACGGTCTCCACCCGGATGACGCCGGCCGAGGCGAACAGCGCCGCCACCGACTGCTCGGGCACCGCGACCGACGTGCCGGCCAGGCCCGGCGTGAGCCCGCCGTGCCGGCCGCTCTTCACCGCCACCACCGGCTTGGTGCGGGCGACGCTGCGCGCGAGCCGGGCGAACTTGCGGGGGTTGCCGAAGCTCTCCAGGTGCAGCAGCACGACCTCGGTGCCGGGGTCGGTGGCCCAGTACTGCAGCAGGTCGTTGCCGCTGACGTCGGCGCGGTTGCCGGCCGAGACGAAGCTCGACAGGCCGATGTTGCGGCTGGCCGCCCGCTCCAGCAGGGCCACGCCGAGCGCGCCGGACTGGGCGAAGAAGCCCACCCGCCCGCGGCCGGGGACCCGCGGGGCGAGGCTGGCGTCGAGCCGGATCGCCGGGTCGGTGTTGACGATGCCGAGGCAGTTGGGGCCGACCACCCGCATGCCCGAGGCCCGCGCCGCGGCGACCAGCCGCCGCTCGGCCTCCCGGCCCTCGGGCCCGGTCTCGCCGAACCCGCCGGAGATGACCACCAGGCCGCGGACCCGCTTGCGCCGGCAGGCCTCCACCACGTCCGCGACCTCGTCGGCGGGGACCGCGACGACGGCGAGGTCGACGTCGCCGGGGACGTCCTCGATGGAGGCGTAGGCGGGGACGCCACGCACGTGCCGGGTGCCGGGGTTGACCGGGTAGACCGGCCCGTCGAAGCGGTAGTCGAGCAGGTTGCGCAGGACGAGGTTGCCGATCTTGCCCTCGTCGTTGCTGGCGCCGACCACCGCGACCGACGACGGGGTGAGCAGCCGCGCGATCGACCGGGACTCGCTGCGCTGCTCGCGCTCGTAGGCGACCGCCAGCGAGGTCTCGGTGGGGGCGATCGGGAAGGTCAGGTGGACCACGCCCTCCTCGTAGGAGCGGCGGGCCTGGTAGCCGGCGTCGAGGAAGACCCGGACCATCCGGCCGTTCTGCGACAGCACCTCGGCGACGAAGGTGGTGATGCCGCGCTCGCGGGCGGCGGCGGCCAGGTGCTCCAGCAGCACCGAGCCGAGCCCGCGGCCCTGGTGGGCGTCCTCGATGAGGAAGGCGACCTCGGCCTCGGTGGTGCCCGGGAGGCGGTCGTAGCGGCCGACGCCGATCAGCTGGTCGCCGAGCAGCAGGACGAACGCGACGCGGGTGTCGTGGTCGACGTGGGTGAACCGGTGCAGGTCCCTGTCCGACAGCCGCTTCATCGGCCCGAAGAACCGGTAGTAGCGGGTCTGGTCGGAGCTGCGGTCCATGAGCCCGGTCAGCCCCTCGGCGTCCTCCGGGCAGATCGGGCGCAGGTGCACCGTGCCGCCGTCCGCGGCGACGATGTCGGCCTCCCAGTGCGCGGGCGGCTGCGGCGCCACCTCGGCTGGGGCCTGGTCGACGGTCTGCTGCTCAGTCACGGGGGTCGTCCGGGTCGAGGCCGAACCAGGGGAAGGACGCCTTGCGGGTGCGGGAGATCGCCCGGTCGACGCGGGACTCGGTGAACGGGTCCCACGCGGAGAAGCCGGTGTAGCCGCCCTCGGTCATGTGCGTGGGCGGCCGGGCCCGCAGCCCGCGGGCGACGACGTCGTCGCGCCAGGACTGCGGGATCGCGGTCACCGGGTCCAGCCGCTCCCCCGACGCCTCGGCGAGCAGGTGCGTCCAGGCCCGCGGCACGCAGCGCACCAACCCGTACCCGCCGCCGCCGAGGGCGACCCAGCGGCCGTCGCAGACCTCGTGCGCGAGCTCGTGCACCGCCCGGTAGCTGGCCCGCTGGCCGTCGACGGTGAGCGCGAGGTCGGCCAGCGGGTCCTCGTGGTGGGCGTCGCAGCCGCACTGGGTAACCAGCACCTGCGGGGCGAACGCGCGCACCACGCTGGGGACGACAGCGGTGAAGGCGCGCAGCCAGCCGGAGTCGTCGGTGCCGTTGGGCAGGGCGAGGTTGACCGCGGTGCCCAGCGCCTTCTCGGGGTCGCCGGTCTCCTCGGGGAAGCCGGTGCCGGGGAACAGCGTCAGCGGGGTCTGGTGGACGCTCACCGTGAGCACCCGCGGGTCGTCGTAGAACGCGGCCTGCACGCCGTCGCCGTGGTGCACGTCGAGGTCGACGTAGGCGATCCGCTCGTAGCCCTGGCCGAGCAGCCAGGCGATGGCGATCGCGGCGTCGTTGAACACGCAGAAGCCCGACGCGCGGTCGCGCATGGCGTGGTGCAGGCCGCCGGAGATGTTGACCGCGTGCTGCGCCCGGCCGGAGTGCACCAGCTCGGCGGCCTGGACGCTGCCGCCGGTGATGAGCGCGGCCGCCTCGTACATGCCCTCGAAGACCGGGTTGTCGGCGGTGCCCAGGCCGAACGCCTCGTCGGGGTGGGTGGGCGCGCGCCGCACCGCCTCCAGGTAGGCGGGGTCGTGCACCAGGGTGAGCAGGTCCTCGCCGGCCGGCGTGGGACGGACCACCTCCACCCGGCCCGGCGCCAGCACGCCCAGCCCGTCGGCCAGCCGCATGGTGAGGTCCAGCCGCACCGGGTGCAGCGGGTGGTCACCGCCCATCGTGTAGCCGAGCAGGGCGTCGTCCCAGACGACGGCCACCGAGTCGCTCACGAGCCCTCCCTGTCGCCGTCCCCGCCGGGCGCGCCGCCTGGGCCGGTGCCCGCGCGGGTGGTGCCCGGTCCGGACGCTACCGCCGCGCCCTCCGGCCGTCCCCTCCACGGCACCGCGGCCGTGGCCTCGATCGCCCGCCCGGGAACCCCGTCCGCGATCCCCGGAACGGGACCCCGCGCACCGTACGATCGGGTCCGACACGGAGGAGTGCCAGTGAACGACCTCATCGACACCACCGAGATGTACCTCCGCACGATCTTCGAGCTGGAGGAGGAGGGCATCGTCCCGCTGCGGGCGCGCATCGCCGAGCGGCTGCACCAGAGCGGCCCGACGGTGTCCCAGACCGTGGCCCGCATGGAGCGCGACGGCCTGCTGACCGTCGAGGGCGACCGCCACCTGCAGCTGTCGGAGACCGGACGCGCCCTCGCCACCGCGGTCATGCGCAAGCACCGGCTGGCCGAGTGCCTGCTCGTCGACGTCATCGGCCTGGACTACGCCGAGGTCCACGAGGAGGCCTGCCGCTGGGAGCACGTCATGAGCGAGGCGGTGGAGCGCCGGCTGCTGTCCCTGCTGGGCAACCCGACGGTCTCGCCCTTCGGCAACCCGATCCCGGGCCTGGACGCGCTCGGCGGGGAGACCTCGGCCGTCCTCGACGCCCTGACGCTGCTGTCGAACACCGCGACCGCCGAGGGCCGGCAGGTGACCATCCGGCGGATCAGCGAGCAGCTCCAGGAGGACGCCGCGCTGCTCCGGCAGCTCGCCGACCAGGGCATCCGACCCGGCGCCACGATGGTGGCGCAGTCGGTGAACGGCACGATCAGCCTCGACGGGCACCCGCTGCCGCAGGGCGTGGCCCAGCACCTGTTCGTCTCGGCCATGGACGAGGACCTGACCCCGGTCGAGGCCGCCGCCCAGCTCTGAGAGGACCCCGCCGCCCCCACGCCTCGCGGGCTCGGCGCGGGGACCGCAGCGGGGCCGTTCCAGCACGTCACCGAGCCCGGCGCCCGGTCCCCCGCTCCGGTGGGGGGCCGGGCGCTGCTGGTTACGGTGGGCGGCACCGTCCCGTCGTCCCCGCGAGGAGCCCCGGTGAGCCCGTCCGACGCCGTGCCCGAGACCGCTCCCGATCCCGATCCGGCGCACCCGTTCGCCCGGCTGGCCGACTTCGTCGCGATCCCGCGGGTGACCGGCCTGGCGCTGGCCCACGACGGCCGGCTGGCGGTCTCGGTGCAGACCCTCGACGCCGACCGGAAGAAGTGGGTCTCGGCGCTGTGGGACGTCGACCCCGACGGGCACCGCCCGCCGCGCCGGCTGACCCGCAGCGCGCCCGGGGAGGCGGCGCCGGCATTCGCCCCGGACGGCACGCTGCTGTTCCTCTCGGCCCGCCCCGACCCCGCCGCCGGCAAGGACGGCGGCGACCCGAAGCCGGCGCTGTGGGCGCTGCCGCCCGGCGGCGGGGAGGCCCGGCCGGTGGTGACCCGGCCCGGCGGCGTGGGCGGGTTCGCCGTGTCGGCCGACAGCGGTGAGGTCGTCGTCGTGGCCTCGACCATGCCCGGCGCCGCCGACGCGGACGAGGACGGACAGCGCCGCAAGGCCCGCACCGACGCCGGGGTGTCGGCGGTGCTGCACGAGGCCTATCCCGTCCGGTACTGGGACAGCGACCTCGGGCCGGCGGCCCCGCACCTGTTCTGGGCCGGCGCGCTGCCCGCGGAGGACCCCGCCGGCGAGCCGGCCGGGCCGGTGCCGCTGCGCGACCTCACGCCCGACGCCCTCCCGCCGCTCGGCGCCGGGGAGGCGGTGGCCCTCTCGCCCGACGGCCGGCTGCTGGTGCGCGTGGACTCCGTCGCCGACGGCCCGGCCGGCCGGCGCGACCGGCTGGTCCTCGTCGAGACCGCGACCGGTGACGGCCGGGTCCTGGTCGACGACCCGCTGGCCGATGTGTACGCCGCCGCGTTCTCCCCCGACGGCGCCTGGGTGGTCTGCGTGCGCGAGTCGATGACCACCTACGCCGAGCCGCCGGACTACACGCTGCTGCTGGTCGACGTCGCCTCCGGGGACGCCCGCGACCTGACCCCGGACTTCGACCGGTGGCCCAGCGCCCCGCGGTTCAGTGCCGAGGGCGACGCCGTCTACTTCCTCGCCGACGACGACGGCCGGCACGCGCTGTTCCGGGTGGAGCTCACCGGCGGCGCCCCGGTCCGGCTGACCGCCGACGGCGCCTACAGCGACCTGCGGGTGGCCCGCGACGGCAGCGCCCTGTTCGCGCTGCGCTCGGCCTACGACGAGCCGCCGGCGCCGGTGCGCCTGGACCCGCGCGCCACCGGCCAGCACCCCGAGCCGCTGCCCGCCCCCGGCGCGCTCGGGCCGCTGCCCGGCACCCTGCACGAGGTGCGCGCCACCGCCGCCGACGGCGCCGAGGTGCAGTCGTGGCTGGTGCTGCCCGAGGGCGCGAGCGCCGAGGACCCGGCGCCGATGCTGCTGTGGATCCACGGCGGGCCGCTGATGAGCTGGAACTCCTGGTCGTGGCGCTGGTGCCCGTGGGTGATGGCCGCCCGCGGCTACGCCGTCCTGCTGCCCAACCCGGCCCTGTCGCAGGGGTTCGGCCAGGACTTCGTCCGCCGCGGCTGGGGCGAGTGGGGCGGTGCGCCCTACACCGACCTGATGACCGCCGTGGACGCCGCCCTCGAGCGGCCCGAGGTGGACGCGGAGCGGACCGCGGCGATGGGCGGCTCCTTCGGCGGCTACATGGCCAACTGGGTGGCCACCCGGACCGACCGTTTCCGGGCGATCGTCACCCACGCGAGCCTGTGGGACCTCGACTCGTTCGTCGGCACCACGGACGCCGCCTACTACTGGGAGCGGGAGTGGGGCGCGCCGCTGGTCGAGCCCAAGCGCTACGAGCAGAACTCCCCGCACCGGTTCGCCGACGCCATCCGCACGCCGGTGCTGGTGATCCACGGCGACAAGGACTACCGCGTGCCGATCGGCGAGGGCCTGCGGCTCTGGTACGACCTGCAGAAGCGCGGCGTCCCGTCGAGGTTCCTGTACTTCCCGGACGAGAACCACTGGGTGCTCACCCCCGGGAACGCGACGGTCTGGTACGAGACGGTGATCGCCTTCCTCGCCGAGCACGTCCTCGGGCAGGGGTGGCAGCGCCCCGAGCTCGTCTGAGCCCGCTCACCCGGCCTCCTCGAGGGTGCTGCTGATCAGCACGCGCAGCTGGGCGGGCGGCAGGCACTGCGCCAGGCCGTCGGCGAGCAGCCGGGGCAGCCGGGCGTCCGGGTCCGCGGCCAGCGCGCGGTCCAGGGCCACGTTGGCCGTGGCGCCGTCGCCGCGCAGCCAGGCGCTGACCGCGAGCAGCGTGGCCGGCGGCCCGTCGAGCGGTACCGGCGCGCGGCGGGTGCACTCGGTCCACAGCACCTCGGCGGCCGCGGCGTCCTCGCCCAGCGCGAGACCGAGCGCGCGGTCGCGGACGTCGGGGACGGTGAGCCCCCACAGCACCCGGGCCACCCGGGCGTCGGCGAGCCGGGTGGCCGCGGTGGCCGGTCCGGGCCGGCAGTCGGCCAGGGCCGCGGCGAGCGCCGCGCCGGCCTCGGCGGCGACGGCGTCGCGGCCGAGCGCCCGGAGCCGGGCGGCGTGCTCGCGGCCCTCCGCCAGGCAGGCCGCCGCCATCGCGGGCGCCGCCGGGTCGCCGTCGGGCGGGGTGATCCGCGCGGCGAGCGCGGCGCGGACGGCGGCCAGGACCGCGCCGTCGGCCACCGCCGCGGCGGCCAGCGGGCTGGCGCCGGCGGGCAGCGGCGTCCCGGAGCCGGGCTCGCAGCACGGGTACGGGCAGTCGTAGTCCCACCAGCGGCCCGACCGGACCAGCAGCGCCTCGCGCACCGGCACGTCCCGGGCGTCGAGGGCGAGCACGAGCTCGTGCACCAGGTCGCGGTGCGGGAGCTCCGGGGCCGGCTCCCCCGGCCCGGACGGGAGGACGGGGACCGACCGGTCGTCGGGGGCCTCGGACACCACCGCCAGCAGCACCGCGACGGGGTCGTCGGTGAGCACCTTCCCGGCCAGCGTGACCGCCAGCGCGCGGGCCGCGGCGGGCGGCGGGAGGTCGGCGCGCACGGTGAGGCCGACGCGGCTGCCGTTCGGGCCGCGCAGGCCGACCAGCACGATCGACTCGGCGGGGTGGAAGCCGAGCAGGTGGGGCAGGGCGGCGGCGACCTCGCCGGTGTCGCCGAGCCGGATGACGGGGATGGGGGGTTGGTCCACCCGGCCGACCCTGGGGCCGGACGGGCCCTCGCTGGGCTCGCGCAGGGTGCCTGTGGAGGGGGCCGCTCCTGTGGACGGCCGGGACCGGGGGTGTCGGTCCCGGCTAGTCGAGGGCCTCGGCCTGCGTCTCGTACGCCTGCTCGAGCAGGCCGGTGAACGCCGTGGGGTCGGGCCGCCCGCCGGAGGTGTCGGTGGTCAGCAGCACGACCACCCGGTCCCCGTCCTGCACCACGCCGACCAGCGCCGGCACGGTCAGCTGCTGCCCGTCGGGCCCGGTCACCGTGGTCGTGTAGGTGACCCCGGCGGAGCCGTCACCGAGGTCGGGGACGTCGAGCCCGGCGAAGGCGATGGTGACCGTGCCGACCTGCGGCGCGCTGACCTGCACCTCCCGGCACCGGTCGAGCTGCTGACCGAAGCCGGCCAGCGCGTCCTCGGCCGGGCCGCCGGAGGCCAGCGCCTGCACGGTGGTGACCGTCCCGGTGACGGCGACCTGCGCGGCGACGTCGTCGTACTCGTCGAAGGACGGCTGGGTGCCCTGCACCGCGGGCCCGCACTCCGGCGGGGTCACCTGCAGGTCCTCGGCCGTGCCGCCGGCCACCGCCGCGCCCTGCGCGAGCTGGGCCTCGGTCAGCGGGGTGACCTGCGCGCCCGCGCCGAACGCCTCGGCCGGCAGCAGGCCGGGCGCGAGGTCGGTCCCGGCGGACGAGGACGGCGACGCCGAGGACGAACCCGAGGCCGAGGACGACGAGGAGGTGGAGGCGGGCGAGGCCGCGCCCCGGACGTCCTCCCCGCCGCAGGCCGCGAGCAGCGGGACGGCGAGCAGGCCGGCGGTGGCGAGGACGGGGCGGCGTCCGGTCATGCGCCGGACGCTATCCAGCACCGGGCAGAACCGCAGGTCAGCCGCCCGATCGGGTCACAGCTCGTACTGGACGGCGCTGCGGGCGGCCAGGTACGGGCGCACGTGCTCGGCGATGACCGCGAGGTGCACCGGGTCGGTGGCGTAGCGCCGGAAGGCCTCGGCGTCGGGGAAGTCGGCGACCAGGACCGCGTGCGCGTTGCCCTCGACCAGGCCGGCGTCGGGGGCGACGGTGAACCCCAGCGACCCGGGCACCTGCTCCGGCAGCCGGCGCAGCGCGGCCACCGTCTCGGCCCGCCGGGCGTCGTCGGCGGCGTCGGACCAGGTGAAGTGCACGACGTGTCGGATCACGCCGGTCACCCTGTCAGGCGGGCCCGGAAAGTGGACCGGACGGGGTCGGTAGGGTCCGGCGCATGGGACGACGGCTGCGGATCGCACTGCTGTCGTACCGCAGCAAGCCGCACGGCGGCGGCCAGGGCGTCTACGTCCGGGCCCTCTCGCGCGAGCTCACCGCCCTCGGCCACGACGTCGAGGTGCTCTCCGGCCAGCCCTATCCCGAGCTCGACGACGGAGTCCCGCTCACCCAGGTGCCGAGCCTGGACCTCTACCGCGAGCCCGACCCGTTCCGGACGCCGCGGCCCTCGGAGTTCCGCGACCGGATCGACGTCCTGGAGTGGGCGGCGATGTGCACCGCGGCGTTCCCCGAGCCGCTGACCTTCACGCTGCGCGCCGCCCGGCTGCTGCTCCCCCGCGCGCACGAGTTCGACGTCGTGCACGACAACCAGAGCCTGGGCTACGGGCTGCTGCGGCTGGTCCGCGCGGGCGTCCCGACCGTGGCCACGGTGCACCACCCGGTCGCCATCGACCGGCAGCTCGAGCTCGCCGCCGCGCCCACGCTGCGACGCCGGCTGACCCTGCGCCGCTGGTACGCCTTCACCGCCATGCAGGCCCGCGTGGCCCCCCGGCTGGACGCGGTCACCACCGTCTCGGAGAGCTCGCGGCGCGACATCGAGACCCACCTGCACGTCCCCGCCGCGGCCGTCGAGGTCATCCCCGTCGGCATCGACCCCGACGTCTTCACCCCGCCGCCGGCCGACCGGCCGCGCGAGGCCGACTCGATCGTCGTCACCACCAGCGCGGACGTCCCGCTCAAGGGGCTGGTCCACCTGCTCGAGGCGGTGGCCAAGCTGCGCACCGAGCGGCCGGTGCGGCTGACCGTCGTCGGCACCGCCCGGCCCGGCGGTCCGGCCGAGTCGGCGCTGGACCGCCTCGGCCTGCGCGACGCCGTCCGCTTCACCGGGCCGCTGCCCGAGGCCGACCTGGTGCGGCTGCTGCAGACGGCCACCGTCGCCGCCATCCCCTCCCTCTACGAGGGCTTCTCGCTGCCCGCGGTCGAGGCCATGGCCTGCGGGACGCCGCTGGTCACCACCGACGCCGGCGCGCTGCCGGAGGTGGTCGGCTCCCAGGCCGGCCTGCGGGTGCGCGCCGGGGACGTCGACGAGCTGACGGCGGCGCTGAAGCTGGTGCTCGAGAAGCCGTCGCTGCAGGAGCAGCTCGGCCGCGCCGGGCGCCGCCGGGTGCTGGCCGCCTACACGTGGCGCTCGACCGCGGAGCGGACCGCGGACTGGTACGCCGGGGTGCTGGACCGGAAGGGGCGCCGCGGATGACGCCGGGCCCGACGCGCGACCGGGAGGGCCGTCCGTGCTGACCGTCGACTACGACCTGCTCGACCTGCGCCCCGGCATGACCGTGCTGGACCTCGGCTGCGGCGAGGGCCGGCACGCCTTCGAGGCCTACCGCCGCGGCGCGTCCGTGGTCGCCGTCGACTGGGGCGTGCCCGAGGTGGAGACGACCAAGCGGTGGCTGGGCGCGATCGCCGAGGCCGGCGAGGCACCGGCCGGGGCGCACCACGAGGTGGTCCGCGGCGACCTGCGGCACCTCCCGTTCCCCGACGGCAGCGTCGACCGGGTGATCGCCTCGGAGGTGCTCGAGCACATCCCCGACGACGGCACCGCGATGACCGAGATCGCCCGGGTGCTCAAGCCGGGCGGGCGGGTCGCCGTCACCGTGCCGCGGTACGGCCCCGAGCGGGTGTGCTGGGCGCTGTCGGACGCCTACCACGCCAACGAGGGCGGGCACGTCCGCATCTACCGCGGCGACGTGCTGCGCGCCCGGCTGTCGGTGGCGGGCCTGGTGCCCGGGCGCAGCCACCACGCGCACGCGCTGCACGCGCCCTACTGGTGGCTCAAGTGCGCCGTCGGGGTGGACCGGGACGCCGCCGTCGTCCGGGCCTACCACCGGCTGCTGGTGTGGGACCTGACGAGGCGGCCGTGGGTGACCCGGCTCGCCGAGAGGGTGCTCGACCCGCTGATCGGCAAGAGCCTCGTGGTCTACGCGGACAAGCCCCGGGTGCCGGCGGCGGGCGCCCGCCCGGAGCGGGAGAAGACCGCTGCGGTCCGCTGAGCTGCCCGAGCTGCCCGGCGTCCTCGACGGGGCCGCCGTGCGGCGCACCGTGTCCGCCATCGCCGCCGAGCAGGGCCGCGACGGGTCGCTGCCGTGGTTCCACGGGGGGCAGCTGGACCCGTGGGACTCGGTCGAGGCGGCGATGGCCCTCGACGTCGGCGGGGAGCACGCGCGGGCGGCGGCGGCCTACCGCTGGCTGGCCGCCCGGCAGCGCCCGGACGGCTCCTGGGCCGCCGAGTACCGCGACGGCGCCGAGACCCAGCCCGCCGTCGAGAGCAACCACGCCGGCTACCTCGCCGTCGGGGCGTGGCACACGTGGCTGGCCAGCGGCGACGAGCGACTGGTCCGCGAGCTGTGGCCGGCCGTCCGCCGCGGCCTGGACCTCGTCGTGGACATGCAGCTGGCCTCCGGCGCCATCGGGTGGGCGCTGCGGCCCGACGGCACGCCGGACGACGTCGCGCTGCTCACCGGCAACGCCAGCCTGTTCCAGGCGCTGCGCTGCGGCATCGCGCTGGCGGAGCTGGCCGGGCGGTCGCAGCCGGACTGGGAGCTGGCGGTCACCGGCCTCGGCACGGCGCTGCGCACCGAGCCCGCCGCCTTCGCCGACCGCTCCCGCTGGTCGATGGACTGGTACTACCCGGTGCTGGCCGGCGCGGTCACCGGCGGGCCCGCCCGCGCCCGGCTGGCGGCGGACTGGGACCGCTTCGTCGTCCCGGGCCTGGGCGCCCGCTGCGTGGCCGACCGCCCGTGGGTGACCGGCGCGGAGACCTGCGAGCTGGCGCTGGCGCTCGTCGTCGCCGGGCAGCCGGAGGCCGCCCTGGAGCAGGTGGCGGCCATGCAGCACCTGCGCCACGACGACGGCTCGTACTGGACCGGCTTCGTCTACCCCGACGACGCGCGCTGGCCGGTCGAGCGGACGACGTGGACCGCGGCGGCGGTGGTGCTCGCCGCGGACGCGCTGGCCGGCGCCACACCCGCCTGCGGGTTGTTCGCCGACCCGGCGGCGCTGCCCGCGCCGGGCACCGAGGACGCCGGTTCGGCAGCGACGCTGCCGGGCAGTGCCTCCGCGTGACGCGCACGTCGGTACGGCCCCGCACCCCCCGCACCCCCACCCCCGACGGCGTCAGCGTCGTCGTGATGAGCCGCGACCGGCGCGCGGACCTGCTGGCCACGCTCCCGCGCCACGAGGCGCCGGTCGTGCTGGTGGACAACGGCTCCACCGACGGGACCGTCGACGCCGTCCGCGCCGCGCTGCCGCAGGTGACCGTGCTGCCGCTGGTCGAGAACGCCGGGGCCCACGCCCGCACGATCGGCGCCGGGCACACGGGCAGCGAGTTCGTGGCCTTCGCCGACGACGACTCGTGGTGGGCGCCCGGCGACCTCGCCCGCGCCGCGGCGGTCATGCGCGCGCACCCGCGGCTGGCGGTGCTCAACGCGCGGGTCCTCGTCGGCCCGGAGGAGCGGCTGGACCCGCTGTGCCCGGAGCTGGCCGCGAGCCCCCTCGGCACCCCGGCGCACCTGCCCGGACCGCGGCTGCTCGGCTTCATCGCGTGCGCGGCGATGGTGCGCACCGAGGCGTTCCTGTCCGTCGGCGGCTTCGACCCGGTGGTGCGCTTCCCCGGCGAGGAGGAGCGGCTGTCGCTGGACCTGGCCGCCGCCGGCTGGGACATCGCCTACGTGGACTCGGTGACCGTGCACCACCACCCCTCGGTCCGGCGGTCCGACCCCGCCGCGCGGCAGGCCGCGATCTGGCGCTCGAAGCTGCTCACCGCGGTGATGCGGCTGCCGCTGCGCGACGTCGCCCGCACCGTGGGCGCCGCGCTCCGGGCCGGGGCGCCCGGGCGCCAGGGGCTGCGGCGGGCGCTGATGCGGCTGCCCGCCGCGCTGCGCCGCCGTCGCCGGCTGCCCGCCCACGTCCTGGCCGACCTGCGCCTGCTGGCCGGGGACGCCGCGTGACGGCCACCGCCGCACGGCCGCAGGAGATCGGGAGCGACCCGCGGGTCGCCGTCGTCGTGATCACCCACCAGCGCCGCGACGAGGTGCTCGGGGCGCTGTCCCGGCTGCGGGCGCTGCCCGAGCGGCCGCACGTGGTGGTCGTCGACAACGGCTCCACCGACGGGACCGCGGAGGCGATCGCCCGGCGCTTCCCCGCCGTGGAGCTCGTCGCCAGCCCGGAGAACCTGGGCGCGATCGGCCGCAACGTCGGCGTCGGCCGGCTGGACACGCCGTACGTGGCCTTCTGCGACGACGACACCTGGTGGGACCCGGGGTCGCTGCGGACGGCGGCCGACGTCCTCGACGCGCACCCGCGGCTGGCCGTGGTGACCGCGCGGATCCTGGTCGAGCCCGGCGGCCGGGAGGACCCGATCGTGCCGGAGCTGCGCGACTCCCCCGTCCCCGGCGCCGGCTGGCTGCCCGGCCCGGCGCTCGGGTCCTTCCTCGCCGGCGCGAGCGTCGTCCGGCGGGAGGCGTTCCTCGAGGTCGGCGGCTTCAGCGAGCGGCTGTGGCTGGGCGGGGAGGAGGAGCTCATGGCCGGCGACCTCGCCGCCGCCGGCTGGGAGCTGTGCTACCTGCCCGAGCTGACCGTGCACCACCAGGCGTCGAAGGCCCGCGACGGGCACCGCCGCCGGCGCGACGGCATCCGCAACACCCTCTGGACGACGTGGCTGCGGCGCCCGCTGCGCCCGGCGCTGCGGCGCACCGTGCACCTGCTGGCCACGCTGCCGCGGGACCGGGTGACCGCGCAGGGGCTGTGGGCCGCCGTCCGCGGGATCCCCTGGCTGGTGCGCGAGCGGCGGGTCCTGCCGCCGCACGCGGAGGCCCGGTTCGCCGCGCTCGACGCCGCCCAGCGCCGCTCCACCGCCCGCCGCTACGTCAGCTGAGGGGACCCCGTGACGCCGCCGGACCACCGCACCGACCCGCCGCTGGTGGCGGAGGAGACGGCCACCGTCCTGGGTTTCCTCGAGTACCAGCGGCAGACGCTGGAGTGGAAGTGCGCGGAGCTGACGCCGCGGCAGCTGGCGACCCGGGCGGTGCCGACGTCGGAGCTGACCCTGCTGGGGATGGTCCGGCACCTGGCCGCGGTGGAGGCCGGCTGGCTGGTCGGGTTCGGCGGGCTGCCGTTCGACCTCTGGCCCGACGTGGTGCGGGACCGCGACGAGCAGTTCCGGGTGGACCCCGCGACCGTCACGGCGGCCGACGTCAAGGCGGCGTGGGCGACGTGGCGGGCGGTTGCGGAGGCGGTGCGGTCGGTCGTCGGCCGGCTGCCGCTGGACACCGCGGACCGGCCGTGGGGCCGTGACGACGAGTTCTCCCTGCGCTGGATCCTGGTGCACCTGGTCGAGGAGTACGCCCGGCACAACGGCCACGCCGACCTGATCCGCGAGGCCCTGGACGGCGTCACCGGCGAGTGAGCGCCGGCGCTCCGGCGCCCGGTGTCGACCTGCTGCTGTCTCGGCCCCGCTGAGGCGGCACCAGGTCGACGACGGGCGCCCCGGACCAGGCCAATCCGGGCGATTGGCCCGTAGGAGCCAGGCCGGGCGCGCAGCAGAGTGGCGGTCGTGTTGCAGCACCGTCCGGTTCCCGTGTCGGCCCGTCTCCCGCGCCGCCTCGTCCAGCTCTACGCCGGCCTCGCGCTGTACGGGGCGTCGATGGCCCTGCTGGTGCGGTCCTCGCTCGGGGTCACGCCGTGGGACGTGCTGCACCAGGGCCTCGCGCAGCGGCTGGGCTGGTCGCTCGGGCTGGTCACCGTGGTCGTGGGTGCGCTGGTCCTGCTCGCGTGGATCCCGCTGCGGGAGCGGCCGGGGATCGGCACGGTGAGCAACGTCGTCGTCATCGGCGTCGCCGTCGACGGCACGCTCGCCGTCCTGCCCGCGCCGTCGCACCTGGCGGCGCAGGCGGCGTTCGCGGTGTCGGGCATCGTCCTCAACGCCGTCGCCACGGCCGCCTACGTCGGGGTGCACCTGGGGCCGGGCCCGCGGGACGGGCTGATGACGGGGCTCGTGCGGCGCACCGGCGGGTCGGTGCGGCTCGTGCGCACCACGATCGAGGTCGCCGTCGTCGCGACCGGGTGGGTGCTCGGCGGCACCCTCGGCGTCGCCACCGTCGCCTACGCCCTCGCCATCGGCCCGCTCACCCAGCTGCTGCTGCCCCGCCTGTCGGTGCGAGCGGAGGTCAGCGCGCGCAGCTGATGCAGGTGCGGGCGGTGGGCCGGGCGGCCAGGCGCTCGGGCGCGATCGGCCCGCCGCAGGTCTCGCAGCGGCCGTAGGTGCCGGCCTCGACGGCGGTGACGGCGGCGTCGACGTCGGCCAGCCGGCGGCGCGCCTGCTCCAGCAGCGCCGCCACCTGCTGCCGCTCGAAGGCGATGGTGGCGCCCTCCGGGTCGTGCTCGTCGTCGGCGTTGGACGCCCGCGACGCGGCGACGATCTCGTCGAACTGGCGGGTGAGCGCCTCGATCTGCGCCTGGGCGGCCGCCCGCTCGGCGCCCAACGCGTCAGCGGACACGGCGCAGCAGCCGCAGCGAGCCGGTGCCCGGCAGCTCCTCGAAGTCCCCGGACGCGAGCACCCGGCGGTACACCCCGAAGGGTGCCTGGCCGCCGTCGGCGGGGTCGGGGAAGACGTCGTGGATGGCCAGCGTGCCGCCGACGGCGAGCTTGTCCACCCAGGCGTCCTGGTCGCGGCGCGCGGACTCCTCGGTGTGGCTGCCGTCGAGGAACAGCAGCGCCAGCGGGGTCGTCCACAGCGGCGCGAGCACCTCCGACCGCGCGACGACGGCGACGACGACGTCCTCGGCTCCCGCGTCGGCGATCGTGCGGCGGAACCGCGGCAGGGTGTCGATCCGCCCGACGGCGGGGTCGACCAGCGACGGGTCGTGGTACTCCCAGCCGGGCTGGTGCTCCTCGGACCCGCGGTGGTGGTCGACGGTGACCACCTGCCGGCCGGTCTCCCGCGCCGCGGCGGCGAGGTACAGCGCCGACTTGCCCATCCACGAGCCGATCTCCAGCAGCGGGCCGGGCACCGCCACCGCGCGGGCGGCCTCGTAGAGGGCGCGGCCCTCGTCGGCCGGCATGAACCCGGGTGCGGCCTCGGCGGCCGCCAGTAGTCGAAGGACCCCGTCCTCCTCCCGCCTCGCGAGCTCGGCGCGAGCCTCTGAACGGGGCCGGTCGGTGCGCGTGTTCACCGGGCAAACCTCGCACGCAGGCCCGACAGGCGTCGCTCCGGGGCCGCGCCGGCCGCCGTCCCGGCCGCGGTCGCGAAGAACGCGCCGACCGCCGTCGTCACCGGGACCGCCAGCACCAGCGCGATCGCGCCGACCAGCGTGCGGATGACCTCCTCGGCCACCGCGGCGCTGGTGAGCGTGACGCCGGCGGGCTGCGTGTAGACCTCGAACAGCAGCAGCAGCGGCAGCGCGGCCCCCGCGTAGGCGAAGACGATCGTGTAGACGGTGGAGGCGATGTGGTCGCGGCCGACGGCCATGCCGCGGCGGTACAGCTGCCGCCACCCCATCGCCGGGTCCACCTCGTTGAGCTGCCAGATCGCCGAGGCCTGGGTGATCGTGACGTCGTTGAGCACGCCGAGGCCGGCGACGACGACCCCGGCGATCACCAGGCCGGAGAAGTCCAGCGTCGGGTCGAACGTCAGCAGCTGGATGGTCTCCTCGCTGGTGAGCCCGGTCAGCCGCGCGACGTCGACGGCCACCGACCCCAGCACGGTCACCAGCGCCAGGCCGAACAGGGTGCCCACCAGCGCCGTCGTCGTCCGGGCGGAGAAGCCGTGCGCGAGGTACAGGACGACGAACATGATCGCCGCCGAGCCGACCAGGCTGACCAGCGTCGGCGAGGACCCCTCCAGCAGCGCCGGCAGCACGAACCGCAGCAGCACGAAGAACGCGAAGGCGAGGCCGACCAGCGCGGCGAGCCCGCGCAGCCGCGCGACCGCCCCGACGACGAGGGCGAACGCCACCGCGAGGACGACGATCGGCGTGGTCCGCTCGAAGTCGGCGAACTGGTAGTCCGGGCCGCCCTCGGCGCCGGGGTCGCGGGTGAGCACGAGGGTGTCGCCCTCGCCCACCCCGTTGGCGACCACCTCGGCCGACAGGTCGACCTGCTGGTAGTCCCCCGCGCCGTCGCCCTCGAGCACCTCGACGACGGCGGTGGCGCACGTGGCCTGCCCGGTCCCGGCCTCACCGCAGGGCAGCGTCTGCAGCGAGACCACCCGCGCGTCGGCGTAGGTGGTCCCCGCCGGGAGGAAGGTGGCCGCGACCTGCTCGGCGCTGGTCGGCTCGCCGCCGGGCCAGAGCGCGACCAGGCCGACCACGGTGGCCAGCCCGACCGGCACGAGCAGCAGGAGCATCAGCGTGACCGCGCGGCGTCGCCGGGTCAGCGTCTCCGGGCTCGGCGGGGGCGCGTCGGGGTCGGGCCCGTGGCTGTGGGTGTGGGGCGGCACCCGGCCAGGCTAGGAGCAGCCCCCGGCCCGGGACCGCCCGACACCGTGGTCGCGCGGCGCCGGTCAGGCGCTGCGGCCGTCCGGCCCGTCCGGGCGCCGCGAGGGACCCCCCGACGGCGGTGCGCCGCCGGCGTCGGCCGGTCCGGCGCCCTCGCCCACCACCTCGAAGCGGCGCCACAGGCCGGTCAGCTGCAGCGGCCGCGCGACCGCGGCCGGCGGCTCGACCAGCGCGACGGTGACCGCCCGCGGCTGGGTCATCCGCTGCAGCTGCACGAGGACGGCCATCCCGGCGGAGTTCATGTAGGAGACGCCGCTCAGCTCCAGCTCCACCCGCGAGAGCGTGGGCACCGACAGCAGCTGGTCGGTGACCACGCGGACCAGCGGCCGGCGGGCGGCCTCGGTGAGCTCACCGGTCACGGTGATGCAGCTGACGTCGCCGTCGAGCCGGGCGTCGACCTGGGGCTCGCCCTCGTGGGGCGCGGCGCCGGGGTCCTCGGCCGCGGGTCCACCGGTCTCTCGGTGCTCGTCCATGCCCGGGGTCTGCCCCCGTTGCCCGCGGTCCATGCGCGGCCGGGAACAACAGCCGACGAGAGACGTTTACAAGGATGCCCGGTCGAGGTAATCTCCAGTCGCCACTGGAGGTTCATCCCCGGGCAGCGAACTCCACACCGGATCTCCCAGGAGGTTCACCAGCCATGCTGACCGCGTACGACCCGTTCGCCGCCACGTCCGCCGCCTTCCGCGCGCTGGACCAGCTCACCGGCCGCCCCGGCACCGCCCGCGCCCTGTCGGGCATGCCGATGGACGCCTACCGCGTCGGTGACAAGTTCGTCGCCCACTTCGACCTGCCCGGCGTGGACCCGGGCTCGATCGACCTGTCGATCGAGGGCACGACGCTCACCGTCAGCGCCGAGCGCTCCGTCCCGCAGCTGGAGGGCGCGGAGTGGGCCGTCGCCGAGCGTCCCTACGGCGCCTACACCCGGCAGCTGGTGCTCGGCCGCAGCCTCGACACCGACCGGCTGGAGGCCAGCTACCACGACGGCGTGCTCACCGTGAGCATCCCCGTGGCGGAGAAGGCCCGCGCCCGCAAGATCACCGTGACCCGCGCCGACGTGCCGGCCGCGGTGGAGAGCCGGACCATCGAGGGCGAGCAGGAGCCCGCCCAGGGCGAGACCCGGGCCGTCGAGAGCTGATCGGCGTCCCGTCCGCGGGGGCCGGGCCGGTACGGCCCGGCCCCCGCGCCACATCCGGGGCCCGTCGGGCCCCGGCACCGCAGGGAGGAGGAGGTCCCGTGGCCGGCCCCGACGACCGCCGGCAGGGCGAGCCGCAGCAGGCCGACCCGGCGGCCGACGCCGTGCGCCGGCTCGACGACCCCGACTTCCCGGCGCTCACGATGAGCCAGGCCGCCACGCTGCTCGGCGTCCAGGCCGCCTTCCTGCGCAGCCTCGACGGCTCCGGGGTCCTGCAGCCACACCGCTCCCCCGGCGGCCACCGGCGCTACTCGCGCCACCAGCTCGTCCTCGCCGCGCGGCTGCGCGGCCTCCTCGACGACGGCCACACGCTCGCCTCCGCCGAGGTCATCCTCGGCCTGCAGGACGAGCTCGCCGACGCGCGCGCGGACACCGTGCGGCTGCGCGAGACCGTCGCCCGCCTGCGCGCCGGCCGCCCGGAGGAGCCGGAGCAGGACGGGAGTTGATACCCCCTGGGGGTAGGGGTACAGTCGTCCGCGTGACCGACTCGGAGAGCGCCCCCGGCCACGTCCACGGCTACATCCACCGCAAGGACGACCACCTGAAGCGGCTGCGCCGCATCGAGGGCCAGGCCCGCGGGCTGCAGCGCATGGTCGAGGACGAGAAGTACTGCATCGACATCCTCACCCAGGTCTCGGCGATGACCTCCGCGCTGCAGTCGGTGGCGCTGAGCCTGCTCGAGGAGCACCTGTCGCACTGCGTCGCCGAGGCCGTCGCCACCGGCGGCCCGGAGGCCGACGCGAAGGTCCGCGAGGCCTCCGCCGCGATCGCCCGGCTCGTCCGTTCCTGATCCCCACCCCCACCCGGAGGACCCCGCCATGAGCACCGCCAGCTACACCGTCACCGGCATGACCTGCCAGCACTGCGTCGCCTCGGTCACCGAGGAGGTCAGCGGGATCCCCGGCGTCACCGACGTCGAGGTCGACCTGGCCAGCGGCGGCCTGACCGTCACCAGCGACGCCCCCGTCGACGACGCCGCCGTGCGCGCCGCCGTCGCGGAGGCCGGCTACGAGGTCGCCGGCCGCTGACGCGGCCGGTCGGGAGGGAGCCGTCGTGCGCACCGCCACCCGGGTCGCCGCCACGCTCGGCGCCGCGGCCGCCGTCCTCGGCGCCGGCTGGGGCGTGGGCGCCCTCGTCGGCCCGGTGGGCGCACCGCCGGCCGCCACCGGGGACGCCACCGCGGAGCACGCGGACGAGGGCGGGCACGCGGCGGCGGCTCCCGCCGAGGAGCACGACCTGCCCGCCGGGCTCGCCGTCTCGGCCGAGGGCCACACCCTCGACCTCGCCGACGACGTCCTGCCCGCCGGGGCCGCCGTCCCGCTGTCGTTCCGGCTGCTCGGGCCCGACGGCGACCCGGTGACCGCCTACGAGACCGTGCACGAGCAGGACCTGCACCTGGTCGTCGTCCGCCGGGACCTCACCGGCTACCAGCACGTGCACCCCGAGCTGTCCCCCGACGGCACCTGGACGACGACGGTCGCGCTCGAGCCCGGCGCCTGGCGGGTGCTGGCCGACGCCACGCCCACCGACCTCGGGCGCGACGTCGTGCTCGGCGCGGACCTCGCCGTCGGCGGCGCGTGGGAGCCCGCGCCGCTGCCCGCCCCCGCGGCGACCGCGGAGGTGGACGGCTACACCGTCACCCTCGACGGCGACCTGGTGGCCGGCCGGGAGTCCGAGGTCGTGCTCACCGTGAGCCGCGACGGCGCGCCGGTGACCGACCTGCAGCCCCACCTCGGCGCCCGCGGCCACCTGGTCGCGCTGCGCGCCGGGGACCTCGGCTACCTGCACGTCCACCCCACCGGGGACGCCGGCGGGCAGGTGCGCTTCGCCGTCGAGGTGCCCGCGGCCGGCGAGCACCGCCTGTTCCTCGACTTCCGCCACGGCGACGTCGTCCGGACCGCCGCCTTCTCCCTCACCGCCCGGAGCGCCCCGTGACCACCCCCACGCAGATCGAGCTGTCGATCGGCGGCATGACCTGCGCCTCCTGCGCGGCCCGCATCGAGAAGAAGCTCAACCGGCTCGACGGCGTGACCGCCACGGTCAACTACGCGACGGAGAAGGCCCGGGTCACCTTCGGCGACGGCGTCGCGCCCGAGGACCTCGTCGCGACCGTGCAGAAGGCCGGCTACACCGCCGCCCTCCCCGTTCGGCCCCGTCCCGAGGCTCGCCCCGAGCTCGCGAGGGGTGAGGAGGACGGGGCCCTCCCACCGGACGCCGGGCTGCGGCAGCGGCTGCTCGTCTCCGCGGCGCTCAGCCTGCCGGTCGTGCTGCTCGGGATGGTCCCGGCGCTGCAGTTCGAGTACTGGCAGTGGGCCTCGCTGACGCTGGCCGCCCCCGTGGTCGTGTGGGGCGGCCGGCCGTTCCACCGCGCCGCCTGGACCAACCTCCGCCACGGCGCGGCCACCATGGACACCCTCGTCTCGCTGGGCACCCTCGCCGCGTTCGGCTGGTCGCTGTACGCGCTGTTCCTCGGCACCGCCGGCGAGCCCGGGATGACGCACCCCTTCTCGCTGGCCGTCACCCGCGGCGACGGCAGCGGCGACGTCTACCTCGAGGCCGCCGCGGGCGTCACCACCTTCCTGCTGGCCGGCCGCTACGCCGAGGCGCGCGCCAAGCGGCGGGCCGGGTCGGCGCTGCGGGCGCTGCTGGAGATGGGCGCCCGCGAGGTGTCCGTCCTGCGCGGTGACCTCCGCAACGGTGGCGCCGAGGTGCGCGTGCCGGTGGAGCAGCTGCACGCCGGCGACCTGTTCGTCGTCCGGCCCGGCGAGCGGGTGGCCACCGACGGCGAGGTCGTGGAGGGCTCCTCCGCCGTCGACGCCTCGATGCTCACCGGCGAGTCGGTGCCGGTGGAGGTCGGCCCGGGCGACGCCGTCGTCGGGGCCACGGTCAACGCCGGCGGCCGGCTGGTCGTGCGGGCCACCCGGGTCGGCGCGGACACCCAGCTCGCGCAGATGGCGCGGCTGGTCGAGGAGGCGCAGAACGGCAAGGCGCAGGTGCAGCGGCTGGCCGACCGGGTGTCCGGGGTGTTCGTGCCGGTCGTGCTCGCGCTGGCGCTGGCCACCCTGGGCTTCTGGATCGGCACCGGCGCCGGCGTGGCCGGGGCGTTCCCCGCCGCCGTCGCCGTGCTGATCATCGCCTGCCCCTGCGCCCTCGGGCTGGCCACGCCGACCGCGCTGATGGTCGGCACCGGCCGCGGCGCGCAGCTCGGCATCCTGGTCCGCGGCCCGGAGGTGCTGGAGTCCACGCGGCGGGTCGACACCGTCGTGCTCGACAAGACCGGCACCGTCACCACCGGCCGGATGAGCCTGGCCGGCGTCGTCGCCGCCGACGGCGAGGACGCGGCCGAGGTGCTGCGCCGGGCCGGCGCGCTGGAGGACGCCTCCGAGCACCCGATCGCCGCGGCCGTGGCGTCCGCCGCCCGCGAGCGCACCGGCGCACTGCCGGCCGTCACCGGGTTCCGCAGCGAGGCCGGGCTGGGCGTCCGGGGCACCGTCGAGGGCGTGCCGGTCGTCGTCGGCCGGCCCGCGCTGGTGGGCCCGCTGCCCCCGGAGCTGGCCGCGGCGGTCGCCGACGCGGACGCCGCCGGGCGCACCGCGGTCGCCGTCGGCTGGGAGGGCGCCGTGCGCGGCGTGCTCGTCGTCGCCGACACCGTCAAGCCGACGTCGGCGGCGGCCGTGCGGCAGTTCCGCGCGCTCGGGCTGCGGCCGGTGCTGCTCACCGGCGACTCGGCCGCCGCCGCCCGCGCGGTCGCCGCCGAGGTCGGCGTCGACGACGTGGTCGCCGAGGTGCTGCCGCAGGACAAGGTCGACGTCGTCCGGCGGCTGCAGGCCGAGGGCGCGACGGTGGCGATGGTCGGCGACGGCGTCAACGACGCGGCCGCGCTGGCGCAGGCCGACCTGGGGCTGGCGATGGGCACCGGCACCGACGTCGCCATCCAGGCCAGCGACCTCACCCTCGTCCGCGGCGACCTGCGCGCCGCCGCCGACGCCGTCCGGCTGGCCCGCCGCACGCTCGCGGTGATCAAGGGGAACCTGTTCTGGGCGTTCGCCTACAACGTCGCCGCGCTGCCGCTGGCGATGGCCGGGCTGCTCAACCCGATGATCGCCGGGGCCGCGATGGCGTTCAGCTCCGTCTTCGTCGTCACCAACAGCCTGCGGCTGCGCCGGTTCCGCCCGCTGCCGGGCAACGACACCTCCGCGGTGCCGTCCGGCACACCGGCGCCCGCCGCCGCGTTGGACCCGGCATGACGAGCAGCTGGACCCCCGCCGACATCCCCGACCAGACCGGGCGCACCGTCGTCGTCACCGGTGCCACGAGCGGGCTGGGCCTGGCCACCGCCCGGGCGCTCGCGGAGCGGGGCGCGCGCGTCGTGCTCGCCGTGCGCGACCCCGCCCGCGGCGAGTCGGCCGCCGCCGGCCTGCCGGGCGACGTCGAGGCGCGCTCCCTCGACCTCGCCGACCTCGCCTCGGTGCGTGCCTTCGCCGACGCCTGGGACGGTCCGCTCGACGTCCTCGTGAACAACGCCGGGATCATGATGGTGCCGCAGGGTCGCACCGCCGACGGCTTCGAGCTGCAGTTCGGCACCAACCACCTCGGCCACTTCGCGCTCACCAACCTGCTGCTGCCGCACCTCACCGACCGGGTGGTGACGGTCGCCTCGACGGCGCACCGGATGGGCGGCCTCGACCTCGCCGACCTCGACTGGCAGACCCGGCGCTACTCGGCCGAACGCGCCTACGGCGCCTCGAAGCTGGCCAACCTGCTGTTCACCCTGGAGCTGCAGCGCCGGCTCACCGCCGCCGGCTCGCCGGTGCGGGCGCTGGCCGCGCACCCGGGCTGGGCGGCCACCAACCTGCAGGGCCGCACCGGCAACCGGCTGAAGGACGCGTTCGCGCTGCTGGGCAACCGGGTGGTCGCCCAGTCCGCCGAGCAGGGCGCGCTGCCGACGCTGTTCGCCGCGACCGCCGACCTCCCCGGCGGCAGCTACGCCGGCCCGGGGCAGCTGATGGAGACCCGCGGCGCCCCGACGCTCGTGGGGCGCTCCAACGCGGCGAGCGACGTCGCGACGGCGGCCCGGCTGTGGACGGCGTCGGCCGAGCTCACCGGCGTCGACTTCCCCGCGACGCTGCCCACCCGGGCCTGAGCACCTCCGCGGAGGCGCCCCTCAGAGGGCGGGGAGCAGGAGCAGGACGGTCGGGACCAGCAGGAGCAGGCCGGCGCAGAGCAGGGCGACGGCCCGGGCGGCGGCCGGCAGCGGGGCGGGCGGGCTGACCAGCCGCAGCACGCGGGCGGCGACCGCGCCGCCGGTCACCGCCAGCGCGCCGCTCGGCACGCCCCCGCCCGCTCCCCCGGCCGTGACGACGATCGCCTGCGCCAGCGTGCGCCGCGGGTCGGGCCCGGCCAGCGAGGTCACCGCCCGGTCGTCGGCGCGCATCTCCACCAGCTCGCGGACCGCGGCGTGCGCGCGGGCGGCCGCGGGCAGCACCGGCAGCGCCGCCTCCCACGCGACGAACGGCAGCAGGTAGAGGTGGTGGTGCTCGGCCAGGTGCGCCCGCTCGTGCGCGACGACGGCGGCCAGCTGCCCGTCGTCGAGCTCGGCGACCATCCCCGAGGACAGCACCAGCAGCGGGCGGGCGCCGGGGATGCAGAACGCCACCGGCGCGGGGTGCTCGAGCAGCCGGGCGTCGGGGGCGGCCGGCGACGGCTGCACGACCAGCTCCAGCAGCGCCCGGTGCCGCCGCCGCGTGCGCGCGGTCCGCACCCACGACAGCGCGAGGACGCCGAGCAGCTCGGCGGCGAGGACGCCGGCCAGGGTGAGGGTGACCCAGTGGTCGCCCCGGACCGGGTCGCGGGCGGGGTGCCCGGTCAGCACCGCCCAGCCGGCCTCCGGCAGCGAGTGCCCCCACGGCGCCAGCCCGTGCACGAGCAGCGCGCCGATGATCGACAGTCCACCGGCCAGCCCGATCGCCTGCCAGCAGACCAGCGCCACCAGCGGATCGCGCCGGGGCCACCGGGCACGGCCGAGCAGCGCCGGCACCGGCCAGGCCAGCAGGGCGGCGAGGACCGCGAGCGCCGCGGCGGTCGCGGGCAGCACGTCAGCGCGCGTCCGGCGCCGTCTCGCTGAGCAGCTGCCGCAGGAGGCGGGCCTCCTCCGGGTCGACGCCGCCGACGAACCGGGCGAGCACCGCCTGCCGGTCGCCGGCCTGGCCGAGGACCTCGTGCATGAGCTCGGCGGCGTGGTCGGCGCGGCTCGCCCGCGGCCGGAAGCGGCGCGGCCGGGCGTCGTCGTGCTCGACGAAGCCCTTGGCCTCCAGCCGGGACAGCACGGTGTGCACGGTGGTGAGCGCCAGCTCGCGGTCGGCCAGCGCGTCGCGCAGCTCGGCCGCCGCGACCGGCCCGTCGGCCGCCCACAGCACGTCCATGACGGTGCGCTCCAGGTCTCCCAGCGACGCCACGACGACTCCTCCCCCGGCCCGGCTTCTCTACCCAGCGTAGAACGTGCTCCGCCGGCCGGCCGTGCCGCAGGTCCCCGCCCCCTCCGGAGGGAGGCCCCCGCCTGTCCGCCACCTCACACGCCGGTCGTCTACACGTTGTAGAAAAGGAGTTCTACGAGGCGTAGAAAGAAGGTGTCGGCGCAAGGCACAGACGAGGAGCGGCGCGCGTGGACGTGCTCGACATCGCCCGGTGGCAGTTCGGCATCACGACCGTCTACCACTTCCTGATGGTCCCGCTGACCATCGGACTCGGGATCCTGGTGGCGGTCATGCACACCCTCTGGGTGCGCACCGGCAAGCCGGAGTGGCTGCGGATGACGCGGTTCTGGGGCCGCGTCTACCTGGTCAACTTCGTGCTCGGCGTGGCCACCGGCCTGGTGCAGGAGTTCCAGTTCGGCCTGGCGTGGAGCGAGTACTCGCGCTTCGTCGGCGACGTGTTCGGCTCGCTGCTGGCGATGGAGGCGCTGCTCGCCTTCTTCCTCGAGTCGACCTTCCTGGGCCTGTGGATCTTCGGCTGGGGCCGCATCCCGAAGAAGCTGCACCTGGCGGCGCTGTGGGCCGCGGTCATCGGCTCGATCGTCAGCGCGTACTTCATCATCGCGGCCAACTCGTGGATGCAGCACCCGGTCGGCGTCACCGTCGGCGACGACGGCCGCCCGCAGCAGGTCGACTTCCTCGCCGTCCTGACCAACAACACCGCCCTGGCCGCCTTCAGCCACGCGATCGTCGCCGCGCTCATGGTCGCCGGCGCCCTGCTCGTCGGCATCGGCCTGTACCAGCTGCGCAGGCGCGAGCTGGCCGGCGCCCCCACCACCGACGTCGACCACTCGGTGTGGCGCCGCTCGGTGCGGCTCGGCGGGTACGTGTCGCTGGCCGCGTTCGTCCTGGTCGCCGTCACCGGCGACTGGCAGGGCAAGCTCATGTACGCGCAGCAGCCGCTCAAGATGAGCTCCGCCGAGGCGCTCTGCGAGACCGAGGCGCCCGCGCCGTTCTCGGTCTTCGCCTGGGGCAAGCTCGGCTCCAACGAGTGCGACGACGTGCACAGCTGGACCGTTCCCGGCCTGCTCTCCTTCCTCGCCCACAGCGACTTCGAGACCGCCGTCCCCGGCGTGAACGAGCTGCAGGAGGAGTACTCCGCGGTCTACGGCGCCACCTACCCCGACGACCCGTCCTTCGGCGACCGCGCCGGCCAGCCGATCGACTACACGCCGGTGCTGGCGGTCACCTACTGGAGCTTCCGGCTCATGATCGGCATGGGCGCGGTCTCGGCCGGCGTCGCGGCCTACGCACTGTGGGCGACCCGCCGCGGCCGGGTGCCGACGTCGCGGATCGGGGTCTACGGCTCGCTGCTCGCCGTCGGCGCGCCGTTCGTGGCCAACGCGACCGGGTGGGTGTTCACCGAGATGGGCCGCCAGCCCTTCGTCGTCTACCCCAACCCGGACGTCCCGGTCGGCGAGCAGGTGTACTTCTTCACCGCCCAGGCCGTCTCCCCCGGCGTCACCGCCGCCGAGGTCTGGACCTCGCTGATCAGCCTCGGCCTGCTCTACGGCGCGCTCGCGGTGGTCGAGCTGTTCCTGCTCGTCCGGCTGGTCCGCCGCGGGGTCACCACCGGCGACACGACGCCGACCCCGCCGGCGGTCGGGTCGTCCCGCAGGGACGACGACGACCCGCGTCCGGGCGACGACCGGGCCGACGACGACGTCCTCTCCTTCGCGTACTGACCGGAGTGCCTGACATGGACCTGCAGACCCTGTGGTTCGCCGCCGTCGCGGTGCTGTGGACCGGCTTCCTGCTGCTCGAGGGGTTCGACTTCGGCGTCGCGGCGCTGCTGCCGGTGCTCGGGCGCCGCACCGCGGACAAGCACCTCATGCTGCGGACCATCGGCCCGGTCTGGGACGGCAACGAGGTCTGGCTGATCACCGCCGCCGGCGCGGTGTTCGCCGCCTTCCCCGGCTGGTACGCCACCTGGCTGCCGGCGCTGTACCTGCCCTTCGTCCTGGTGCTGCTCGGCCTGATCGTGCGGGCGGTGGCCTTCGAGTGGCGGCACAGCTCGCACGACCCGCGCTGGGACGCCACCTGGACCCGCGTCATCACCGGCGGCTCGCTGGTGGCCGCGGCGGGCGTGGGCGCGGCGCTGGCCGCCACCACGCTCGGCCTTCCGATCGACGCGGCGGGCACCCGGGTCGGCGGCGCGTTCGCCGGGCTGGGCTGGTCCTCGCTGCTCGGCGCGGCCGCGGTGGTCGGCTACTCGCTGGTGCACGGCGCGCTGTTCCTCGCGCTCAAGACCGACGGCCCGGTGCGGCTGCGGGCGCGGGCGTTCGCGCTGCGCTGGTCGCCGCTGGCCGCGCTGCCGCTGCTGGTGTGGGCCGGGCTGGTGCAGCTGCGCTCGGGCACGGCGCTCACCGGCGCGCTGTGGCTGGTGGCCGCGCTCGCCGTCGTCGTCACCTGGACCCGGGTGCGGCTGGACCGCGAGGGGCAGGCCTTCGCCGGCTGGGCCACCGTGCTGCTCGCCTCGGCGGCCACGCTGTTCGGCTCGGCCCACCCGGTGGTGGTGCCCTCGACGGTCGACCCGGCCTTCGACGTCACCGTCGCCGAGGCTGCGGTCAGCGACTACACGCTCACCGTGATGACCTGGGTGGCCGCGGTCGGCCTGCCGGTGGTGCTCGCCTACCAGGCCTGGACGTACTGGGTGTTCCGCCGGCGCCTGACCGCCGAGCCGCAGTCCGAGCCGGTGGCCGCGTGAGGAGCCCGGTGCACGACAGGGGCCCCTCGCGGGGGCCGCTGGCCCCGCTGGCCGGCGTGCCGGGGCTGCCCGGCGCGCTGGCCCGGGCCGCGGCCGCCGCCCTCGGCTCGACGGCGGGGCTGCTGCTGCTCGCCGCCGGCCTCGCGCTCGCCGTCGCCCGCGCCGCCGGGTACGCCGACGGCGCCCTGACCGGCCCGCTC
>NZ_JBHSGR010000017.1:0-120752 GCF_042654585.1 Geodermatophilus arenarius | reverse complement strand
GCTGACCAGCCCGGCCAGCGCGGCGACGTCGTCGCGCAGGTCCGGGTCGACGGCGAGCACCGCGGCGGCCAGGCAGCGCACCGCGGCGGCGCGCAGCTCCGGGTCGGCCAGCCCGTCGCGGGCGGCGCGGGTCCAGGCGCCGGCGACCGGCGCGGTGGCCTCGGCGGCGGCGTCGGCGTCGTCGGCGTCGTCGAGCAGCGCCGCGGTGACCGCGGCCAGCGCCGGCCACCACGGCTCGGGGGCGGCGTCGAGGTAGCGGATCTCCAGGTAGCCGCGCAGCCGCACCGGCGGGAACAGCGTGGACAGGTGGTAGTCCAGGTCGGCCGGGGTGGGCCGGCGCCCGCCCAGCGGGACCGCGCCGGTCACCCAGTCGGCGAAGCGGGTGCGGGTCAGCACCGGCTCGGCGTCGCCGGTGTGCGGGTCGCGGACCAGCATCACCGGCGCGGCCAGCGCGTACGCCGCCCACTCGCCGGCCGGGTCGGCGCCGCCGAGGATGGGGCCGCAGCGCGCCTGGTCGAGGGCGCCCCACACCTGCTGCCGCGTCGAGCGCCAGCCGGTGACCCGCCCGCCGAGCAGCGGCGAGCACGCCGAGACGGCGACCAGCACCGGGCCGAGCTGGTGGGCCAGCGCCACGCGGCGGCTCCACCCGCTGCGCGGGCCGGCGTCCAGGTTGACCTGCAGTGACGCGGTCGCGGTCATCATCGCCGTCCCGGCCGGGCCGCAGCCGACGGCGGTGAAGTGCCGCTCCATCGCGCGGTAGCGCGGCGCGGGGCTCACCCGGGCCGGGCGGCGCAGCGGGTCGGCGCCCACCGGCGCCAGCCCGAGCCGGTGGGGGGCCAGCGCGGCGGCGAGGTCGGCGAGGTCGGCGCGCAGCGCGGCCACCGCGGCCGCGGCGCCGGGCAGCGGCGGCCCGGACAGCTCGACCTGCCCGCCGGGCT
Organism: Geodermatophilus arenarius; assembly: GCF_042654585.1. Taxonomy (NCBI): domain Bacteria; kingdom Bacillati; phylum Actinomycetota; class Actinomycetes; order Geodermatophilales; family Geodermatophilaceae; genus Geodermatophilus; species Geodermatophilus arenarius. The sequence goes on along the minus strand of NZ_JBHSGR010000017.1, from coordinate 119,814 downwards.
CCAGGGTCACCCGGCTGCCGCCGGGCAGCGGCGGCACCCCGGCCACCGCGGCGCACACCCGGTCCCAGGGCACCCGAGCGGCTGGGGCGTCGAGGTCGACCAGGTGCGCCTCGAGCTCCAGGCCGACCCGGCCGACCGGACCGGACCGCAGCGCGGTGGCGGTGACGGTGGCGACGGCGGTCTCGAGGTCGAGCGCGGTGCGCTCCTCGACGGCAGGGCCCACGGGGCCCACCCCCTCCAGGTCCGGACCGGTCGCGAACGACCGCGGGTCGGTGCGGGGGCGGCCTCGCGCAGGGGCCGTCCTCGGCTGACATCCATGCACTACACGGCGCCTGTGACAACCCCCGGGGCCGGAGGACGCACCGCGCCGTCGTCCGGTGTTCGCGCGAGGATCGTCCGGTGGATGCCCCCCGGGACCGGGACGCCGCGGGGCGGGCCCGCAACGCCCGGCCGCGCGACGCCCTCGGCCGCCCGCTGCCCCGCGGCGCGGTGGGCGAGGAGCGCGCGCCGGAGGGGGTGCCGCGCACGCCGGACGAGGCGCTGACCGAGGCGCAGCGGCTGCTCGACGCCGGGCGCCCGTTCCACGCCCACGAGGTGCTGGAGGACGCGTGGAAGGCCGCGCCCGAGCACGAGCGGCAGCTGTGGCGCGGGCTGGCGCAGCTCGCCGTCGGGCTGACCCACGCCGCCCGCGGCAACGGGCGCGGCGCCGCCCGGCTGGTCGAGCGCGGCGTGGGCAACGTGGCGCCCTACGCGGCCGCGCCGCCGCACGGGATCGACGTCGCGGGCCTGGTGGCCTGGGCGCAGGAGCCGCTCGCCGCCGACCGGCCGTTCCGGCTGCGCGGCCGGGACTGACCCCACCGGGCGCGTCCGCGGACGTGCACGGTGGGTCAGCCGTGCTCGGCCAGCAGCGCGCGGGCGCGGGCGGCGAACGGCGCGAGGCCGAACGCGTCGCAGATCTCCAGCGCCCGCCGCAGCTCCGCCGCCGCGCCCGGCCGGCCGAGCAGCCCGAGCACGCCGCCGCGGTAGAGCGCGGTCGGACCGAGGACGGTCGTGCCCGCCCACAGCACCACCACGGTGTCGCCGTAGCTCTCCAGCGCCGGCAGCTGCGCGGCGGCGAGGTCGCGGTCGCGCAGCTCCAGGGCGGCGTCGGCGAGCAGCACCGCCCGCACCGGCTCGCGGGCGCCGTGCGCGGGGAACGCGAGCCACCGCTCGACGACGGCGTGCGCCTGCTCCCGCCGCCCGGCCTGGGCGTGGGCCAGCGCGAGGACCGACAGGAACCCGGCGTCGACGGTCGCGGCCAGGTCGACCACCTCGGGCACCAGCGCGCCCATCCGGCGCTCGTGCCAGGCGGCGATGCCCTCGATCGTCTGCCGCGACATCCGGGTGACGTCGGCGGCGGCCGGGGAGGTGGTCGGCGCCTCGCGGACGGCGGCGTCGGCCAGCCGGCGGGCGCCGTCGGCGTCGCCGCGGGCCAGCGCGAGCCCCGCGGACCACCAGGCGTCCAGCTGCAGCAGGTCGCCGTCGCCGCGCCGGGTGGCCAGCTCGGTGAACCGGCGGGACACCGCCGCGGCCTCGTCGGCCTGCACGGTCTCGGTCAGCGCGCAGCGCAGCAGGTGCAGGGCGGTGGCCTCGGCGGCGGGGTCGCCGGCCGACTCGCGCAGCAGCGCCCGGGCCAGCTCCACCCGCTGCGCCGCGTGCGCCGGCGTCCAGTCGGCCACGAACCGGGCCACCCGCGCCCGCGGCCGCGCGGACGGGACGTCGCCGGCCGCGGCGAGCGCGCGGTCGGCCAGCTCCCGGCCGCCCGCCTCGCCGGTGGAGGACCGCTGCACCGCCAGCGCGGCGAGGACGGCCGAGGCCAGCTCCGGCGGCAGCGCGTCGGCGCCGGCCGCGGCCTCCTCCAGCAGCGCGACGTCGGTGGCCGCCGGCGCGCCGACCGACGCCCAGTAGCCACCCAGCCCGCCGCCGGCGGAGGCGACGGCGGCGCGGGCCAGCCGCGGCGCGTCGCCGATCCCGCGGGCGAGGTCCGCCGCCGCGCGCAGCGCCGCACCGCTCTCCTCCAGCAGCCCCAGCCGGCGCAGCGCCCGGCCGCGCAGCAGGTGCAGGTCCGCCGCCAGTGCCGCCTCCCCGGGCGGGACGTGCGCGAGCCCCCGGTCGGCCAGCGCGGCCGCGACCTCCACGCCGGCCCGGTCCAGCGCCTGGCGGGCGGCCCGGAGGCACGCGCGGGCGGCCACCGGGTCCGGCCCGCCGGCCGCGGCCTCGCTGCGGTGCACCGCGATGGCGCCGGCCGCGGTCGCCGTCGCGGGCGCGGCCTCCAGGACGTCGGCCGTCCGGCCGTGCACGCGCGCCCGCTCGACCGGCCCGAGGTCGGTCAGCAGCACCTCGCGCACCAGGTCGTGCGCCACGCGCACCCGGCCGGGGGAGGTCTCGACCAGCAGGCCCGCGGACAGCGCCGTCGTCACCCCGCCGTCGTCGCCGGACACGACGGCGGCCAGCAGGCCGACCGGCACGTCCCGGCCCGCGACGGCGGCCGCGGCCAGCGCCTCGCGCGCGGGCACGGGCAGCGCGGCCAGCCGCAGCCGGACGACGTCGCGGACCCCGGCCGGCACGGCCTCCCCGGCCGACGGCGGCAGCGCGGCCAGCTCGGTGACGAAGAACGGGTTGCCGCCGGTGCGCTCGGCCAGCGCGGCGACGACGGCGCCGGCCGGGGCGTCCCCGCGCAGCCCGGTGACCAGGTCGGCGACCTCGTCGGCGGCCAGCCCGGCCAGCCGCAGCCGCCGCGCGCCGGGCAGCCGGGCGGCCAGGCCCAGCACGCGGGTGAGCACCGGGTCGGCGGTGGCCTCCTCGCGGCAGGTCACCGCCAGCAGCAGCCGGCTGCCGTGCAGCTGGGACAGGACCACCTCGAGCACGTGCAGGGAGTCGCGGTCGGCCCACTGCAGGTCGTCGAGGACGACGAGCAGCGGCCGCTCGGCGGCGAGGGCGTGCAGCCGGCGGGCGGTGTCCAGGCCGAGGGCGAAGCGGGCGCCGGTGTCCGCGCCGAGCGCCGCCTCGGGCAGCCCGCCGAGCACCTGCTGCCAGGGCCAGTACGGCGGCGCGCCGCCGATCTCGGCGCACCGCCCCCAGCGGACGGCGGCCCCGGCGCGGGCGGCGAACGCCTCGACCAGCCGGGTCTTGCCGATGCCCGGCTCGCCGGTGACGACGACGGCGGTGCCGCGGCCCGCGCCCGCGGCCGCCCACGCCGCCGCCAGCGCGGCGAGCTCGCCGGGCCGGCCAATGAAGCCGTCCCCGGCCGGCTCGGCCCGTGGCGCTTGCACGGCGGCGGGTGCCGGGGTACGCGCCGGGGCGGCCAGCGCGGCGTCCTGGCGCAGGACGGCGGCCTCGACGTCGCGCAGCTCGGCCGAGGCGTCCAGGCCCAGCTCGTCGGCGACCCGCTCCCGCGTGCGGCGCAGCACGTCCAGCGCGTCACCCTGCCGCCCGGCCCGGTACAGCGCCCGGGCCAGCAGCGCGGCGGTGTGCTCCCGCAGCGGGGCGACGGCGGCCGCCGCGGTGAGGTCGGGCACCAGCTCCGCGCCCGCGCCCAGCGCCAGCCGGGCCTCGGCCAGCCGCTCGACGGCGACCAACCGCAGCTCCTCCAGCCGCGCCACCGCCGGGACGACGTCCTCCACGTCGGCGACGTCGGCGTAGGGCCGGTCCTGCCACAGCGCCAGCGCCTCGGTGAGCAGCCGGGCGGCCTCCCGGTCGTCGGCGGCGGTGCCGGCGGTGACCAGGTCGGCGAAGGCGTGCGCGTCGACGGCGGTGCGCGGCAGGACCAGCGCGTAGCCGTCCCCGCGGGTGACCAGCACGGCGGCGTCCCGGGCGCCGCGGCCGGGGTCCAGCAGCCGGCGCAGGCGGCTGACGTGGCCCTGCAGGGTCGTCGTCGCGGTGGCCGGCGGGACGCCGCGCCACAGCCGGTCGGCCAGCGCGGCCGCCGGCACGGTCCGGCCCTCGGCGGCGGCGAGCAGCGTGAGGACCTCGGCGGGCCGGCGCCCGCCGAGGTCCACCGCGGCGCCGCCGCGGAGCAGCCGCGTCGGCCCGAGCACGTCCAGCCGCAGGTCCACGGCCGGGGAGGGTAGGTGGTCCGGGCCCTCCCGGGGCTCAGGCGGCTCGCGTGCCGCCGTCGGGGGACCGGCGCAGCGGCGCGACCCGCCACCAGGCGAGCGCGGCGAGCAGCAGCGTGACGGCCCCCGCGGCGCCGGTCTCCGTGGAGAGCCACTCGGTGGGCCCGCTGTCGGCGGTCAGCGGGGCGAGCACGTGGTAGAGCAGCGCGTTGAGCACCGCGTGCGCCAGCACGCCGGGCCAGATGCCCCAGCGCAGCTGCATCGAGGCGAGCGCGGCGCCCAGCGAGGTGGTGCCCACGGTCAGGCACAGCAGCGCGAACGGCACCGGGATCCCGGCGGGCGCGCCGCCGAGGAAGAGCACCAGCGGCCAGTGGAACAGCGACCAGGCCAGCCCGCTGACCAGGACGACGGTGCGCGGGCCGGCGACCTCGGCCAGGCGCTGCACCAGCAGGCCGCGCCAGCCGACGTCCTCGGCGAGCGCGAGGGCGACGTAGGGCAGGACCAGCACCGTCAGGCCGAGCGCCACCGTCGGCGTCAGCCCCTCGGAGGCGAAGCCGGCCAGCCCGGTGGCCCACAGCAGGCCGCCGGCGGCCAGCGTCGGCAGCAGGGCCCACAGCCAGGCGGTGCCGAGGCTGCGCCACGACGTCCGGCGGAAGCCCCAGCCGGGCCGGCGCAGCGTCCCGGCGGTGACCAGTCGGGCGAGGACGGCGGCCACCAGGGGGATCAGGGCCTGGCCGAACAGCAGCGCCTGGACCAGCGGCGGCTCCTGGTCGACGTGCGCGACGTCGGCGTCCGCGGCCGCCGCGACGGCGGTCGTCAGGGTGAGCAGGCCGGCGGTCGCGCCGAGGAAGACGCCGATCTCCCGCCACGGCGACGGGCGGGCCGCGGGCGCGGCCGGCGGGGCGGACGGGGACGGGGCGGACAGGGACGGGGCGGACAGGGACGGGGAGGTGCTCATGGCGGCTCCAGGGGAGGTCGGTCTCGATCGGCGCCCACCGTCGGAGCCGGTGCTGGTCGGGGACTGGTCGGCCGCTGGCGGGGGCGGGACCAGCGGCCCACCAGCGCGCGGGCGCACCGTGCGGGGCATGGAGCCGCTCGACGCCGTCCCCCCGCCCGGTCCTCCCGCCGCCGAGGCGGTGACCGTCCCGCCCGGCTGCCCGCCGCGCCGGCTCGTGGCCCGGGGCGCGGACGTGGTGCTCGTCGTCACCGCCGGCCGCCCGCTGGTCGCGGTCGGCTCCGCGCCGGCGCGGCCGCGCCCGCCCGGCTCGGCCGTCGTCTGCCCGCGGGGCGTGCCCTGGTCGGTGGGCGGCGGGGACGCCGCGGCGCGGGTGGTCGTCGTCGCCGTCCCGGCCGGGCCGCAGGCCGCCCTGGCCACGCTGCTCGGCCCACCGCCGCTCGACGGGGCCGCGCTGGTGGCGGCCGCCGCCGACGGCGGCCTGGAGGTCGTGCTGGAGCCGGTCCCCGGCGCCTGACGCGGCGCGCGCCCGGCGGTGTCACGATCGGGGTGTGAGCAGCGACACAGCAGCGGACCCGACCGCCCTCGGCGAGCCGGCCGCCGTCCCGCGCGGGCCGGTCACCTCGGCCTCCTACTCGATCACCGTGCGGCTGACCGCCGACGGCGACCCGGCGAGCATCGGCCGGATCGCGACGGCGGTGGGCGAGGCCGGCGGCGCGGTGACCGCCATCGACGTCGTCGACTCCCGGCCCGACGGGCTGACCGTCGACGTGACCTGCTCGGCCGCCGACGCCGCGCACTCCGAGGAGATGGTCACCGCGCTCGGCGCCGTGCCCGGGGTGGCCGTGCGCAAGGTCAGCGACCGCACGTTCCTGCTGCACCTCGGCGGCAAGCTCGAGGTGGCCTCCAAGGTGCCGCTCAAGACCCGCGACGACCTGTCGATGGCCTACACGCCCGGGGTGGCGCGGGTGTGCCTGGCGCTGGCCGAGCACCCCGAGGACGTGCGCCGGCTGACCATCAAGGGCAACACCGTCGCCGTCGTCACCGACGGGTCGGCCGTCCTGGGCCTGGGCGACCTCGGGCCCGGCGCCGCCCTGCCGGTGATGGAGGGCAAGGCGGCGCTGTTCAAGCGGTTCGCCGACATCGACGCCTGGCCGATCTGCCTGGACACCCAGGACGTCGACGAGATCGTGCGCACCGTCGAGCTCATCGCGCCCGGCTTCGGCGGCATCAACCTCGAGGACATCGCCGCGCCGCGCTGCTTCGAGATCGAGGCCCGGCTGCGCGAGCGGCTCGACGTCCCGGTCTTCCACGACGACCAGCACGGGACGGCGATCGTGGCGCTGGCCGCGCTGCGCAACGCCCTGCGCGTGGTGGACAAGCGGCTGGCCGACGTGCGGATCGTCGTCGCCGGGGCCGGCGCCGCCGGGACGGCGATCGTGCACCTGCTGCTCGCCGCCGGCGCCGGGCAGGTGCTCGTGTGGGACCGGGAGGGGATCCTCTCGCCGGACGACGAGCGGCTGTCCCCGGCCAAGGCCGACCTCGCGCGGCGCACCAACCCCGCGGGCGTGCGGGGCGAGCTGCCCGACGCGCTGGCCGGCGCCGACGTGTTCATCGGGGTGAGCGCCGGCAACGTGCTGCCGGTGGAGGCGCTGGCCGCCATGGCCGAGCGGGCGGTGGTCTTCCCGATGGCCAACCCGACGCCGGAGGTCGACCCGGTCCGGGCCCGGCAGCACGCCGCCGTCGTCGCCTCGGGCCGGTCGGACCTGCCCAACCAGATCAACAACGTGCTGGCCTTCCCCGGCGTCTTCCGCGGGCTGCTGGACGCCCGCGCCACCGAGATCAGCACCGGGATGCTGCTGGCGGCGGCCGACGCGCTGGCGGCGATCGTCCGCGACGACCAGCTCAACGCCAACTACATCATCCCGAGCGTGTTCGACCCCGCCGTCACGCAGGCGGTGGCCGCCGCGGTCGCCGACGCCGCCCGCGCCGAGCCGGGCGCGACCGCGACGGTCACCGACCGGACGTCGTTCGTCGGGTGAGCGCCGCGCGGACGGGCACCGCGCACTTCCGCGGGAGTGCACCCGTCCGGGGACGACGGGAGGCGGCGACGGCGGGGATCATGGCCGGGTGCCCGAGTTGCCCGAGGTGGAGGCGCTGGCCGCGTTCCTGCGCGAGAACGCCGTCGGCCGGGTGGTCGCGCGCGCCGACCTGACCGCGCTGCAGGCGCTCAAGACGTTCGACCCGCCGCTGTCGGCCCTGGCCGGGCTGGAGGTCACCGGCGCAGCCCGGCACGGCAAGTTCCTCGACCTCGACGTCTCCGGGCTGCACCTGGTCGTGCACCTCGCCCGCGCCGGGTGGCTGCACTGGCGCACCGGCCTGCCCACCGCGCCGCCCAGGCCCGGCAAGGGGCCGCTCGCCCTGCGCGTCCACCTCGACGACGGCAACGGCTTCGACCTCACCGAGCAGGGCACCCGCAAGAGCCTCGCCGTCCACCTGGTCCGCTCGCCGTCGGAGGTCCCCGGCATCGGCCGGCTCGGCCCCGACGCCCTCGCCGTCGACCGCGAGCAGTTCGCCGCGCTGCTGGCCGGGCGGCACGCGCAGCTCAAGGGCACGCTCACCGACCAGACCGTGCTGGCCGGCGTCGGCAACGCCTACTCCGACGAGATCCTGCACGCCGCCCGGCTCTCGCCGTTCAAGATGGCCGACAGGCTCTCCGACGACGAGCTGGTCCGGCTGTACGACGCGCTGCGGGCCACGCTCACCGACGCGCTGGAGCGCCAGGTCGGCCAGGCGGCGGCGACGCTCAAGGGGGAGAAGCGGTCGGGGCTGCAGGTGCACGCCCGCACCGGCCTGCCGTGCCCGGTGTGCGGCGACACCGTCCGCGAGGTCAGCTTCGCCGACACCTCGCTGCAGTACTGCCCGACCTGCCAGACCGGCGGCAAGCCGCTGGCCGACCGGCGGATGAGCAAGCTGCTGCGCTGAGAGCGGTCCCGGTCCGGGGCCGAGGAGGTCCTCGCCCGCTGGCCGGACCCCGACGCGCTCCTCGCCGGCTGCGACGGGGTCGCCCTCGGCGTCCTGGCGGTGCTGGACCGGCACGGCCGGCAGGTCCCGGCGACGCCGCGGTCGCCGGCCCCGACGACGTCCCCGTCGCCGGGGTCACCGGGCTGACGACGGCGACGCACCCGGTGGAGCGGATCGCCGGCGCGGCGGTGCGGGCCGTGCCCACCCGCGCCCGGCTCACCGGGGCGGCCGCCGAGGGGACGGTGTTCCTCCCCCCGGAGCTGGTCGTGCGCCGCAGCGCCTGGGCGTCAGCCGGCCCGCAGGGCCATCAGCCGGGAGAGCACCCGCGCGAGCACGGTGCCGCTCACGCCGGCGTCGTCGTGCGCGCCCGTGCCGGGCCCGGGCGAGCCGACCGCGGTCCACCAGTCCTCCAGCGGCGGCGGCGCCAGGACGTCGACCCGCTGGCCCGGCCGCGGCACGAGCACCTGCACGCCCGAGCGCCCGGCAGCGGCGAGCAGCCGCTGCACCGGCTCGTCCCAGCGGTGGAAGGCGAGGTTGAACGTGGCCCAGTGCACCGGCAGCAGCACCCCGCCGCCGAGGTCGCCGTGCGCGCGCACCGCCTCCTCGGGGTCCATGTGGATGTGCGCCCAGGCCTCGTTGTAGGCGCCGATCGGCAGCAGCGTGAGGTCGAAGGGGCCCAGCCGGGCGCCGATGCCCGCGAAGGCGGGGGTGTAGCCGGTGTCGCCGCCGAAGAAGACGCGGTGCCGCGGCCCGGCCACCACCCACGACGACCACAGCGTGGTGTCGCGGGTGAGGTAGCGGCCGGAGAAGTGCCGCGCCTCGGTGCAGGTGATCGTCAGGTCGCCGACCGTCGTCGCGCCGTCCCAGTCCAGCTCGACGACGCGGTCCTCCGGCACGCCCCAGTGCCGCAGGTGCACGCCCACGCCGAGCGGCACGACGAACGGCGCGTCCTGCTGCTCGACCAGCGCCCGCACCGTGGGCAGGTCCAGGTGGTCGTAGTGGTCGTGCGAGACGAGCACGGCGTCGACGCGGGGGAGGGACTCCACCGGCGCCGGCGGCTCGTGCAGCCGGGTGGGGCCGAACACCGGCGACGGCGAGACGCGGTGCCCCCACACCGGGTCCACCAGCACGCGGGCGCCGTCGACCTCCAGCAGCGCGCTCGAGTGCCCGAACCAGGTGACGGCGAGCTCGCCGGCCTCGGCCGGGACCTCCGGGCGGGCCAGCGGCACCGGGCGGGCCGGCAGGCCGACGTGCCGGTCGTCGTGCCACTGCCGGAGCAGGCCGCGGCGGGCGTTGGGCGGCGGCAGCGTGGGCGTGGGCAGCGTGTTGTGGAACTTCCCGTGCGACCACTGCGGCGAGCCGGCCGCCGTGGGCCGGATCTCCCGCCGGCCGGCACCGATCGCCGTGGGCAGCCCCCACAGCGCGCGGGCCAGCCAGCCCGCGGGGAGGGCCAGGGCGGCGGCGGTCAGGGCGGTGCGGCGCGCTCGGTCTCGGCGCAGGGCGGGCGACGGCACGACGTCCATGTTCCCAGCCGCGCCCGGGCGGCCGCCGCGACCCGCGTCACCGTCCGGCGCCGGAGGGTCAGGTGCTCGGGTCCTCCGCGGGATCGGGGAAGTCGTACGGCGGCTCGGGGTGCTGGCGCTCGGCGGCCACCATCGCGTCGACGGTCACCTCCCCGGCGCGGGCGAACTCGAGGGCCACCGGGATCGACTGCGAGGACCGCAGCGACCGCTCCAGGCCGACCAGGGTGACCGACGGGGCGCCCTCCGCGCCGACATAGACGTTGTCGTCGGCCGGGACGGCGATCGCGAACGCGCCGCCGTCCCCGTCGACGGCCCCGGCGAAGGGACCCTCGACGGCGACCAGGGTGTCGTCCTCGGCGCCGGAGTTCGCGATGCCGAGGAACAGCCGGGCGTCCTCGCCCTCCTCGTACAGCCCGTCGAGCGGGTACTCGAGCTGGACCTGCAGCACCGACAGGTCGCCGGTGACGGCCTCATCGGGACCGATCGCGCCGCCCGCTACCTCGGGGGCCGGGGTCGACAGCGGCTGTTCGGCGGTGCAGGCACACACGGTGAGGACCAGGGCGGCGGGGATCGCGAGTGCGGTGCGGGGCATCGTCGTCCTCCTCGTCTCGGGGTCGGTGCCGTAGGGTGTGCCCCTCGACCGGTGCACGATGCCAACTGTTGCCGTAATGCAACATAAAGGGGGAGGCGTGGACGACGAGGTGCTGCTCGGCCTGGCCCGGGCCGTCGTCGGGGTCTCCACCCGGGCGGCCGCACGCCTGGGGGAGGTCTCCGTCGTGCAGTTGCGGGCGCTCACCGTCCTGCGCGCGCGGTCGGGCGCCTCCCTCGCCGACCTCGCCTCCGGGGTCGGCGGCAGCATCTCGACGACGAGCCGGCTGGTCGACCGGCTGGTCGCGGCGGGCTGGGTGGAGCGCCGCCCCTCCCCGGCGAGTCGCCGCTCGGTCAGCCTCCGGCTGTCCGCCGCCGGGGAGGAGCTGCTCGACCGCTACGACGCCCTGCGGCTGACCGAGCTGCGGGCCGCCGTCGCCGCCCTGCCCGATGACCGCCGTGAGCCGGTCCTCGCCGCACTCGGGGAGTTCGCCGGCGCGGTGAGCGGGACGCCGTCCCGGCGGGAGGTGCCCGAGGAGGGCGGTGACCCGGCGTGCTGGCTGGCGCGGGTGTGCCCGGCGTGCGGGCGCATGGCCGACGAGGACCCGCCCACCCGCTGCCCCGCGTGCGGCGAGCGGCTCGAGTCGGCCTGACGACGGCGCCACGGACCCCGGCCCGCGGTGCCCGTCCCCACCGCGCGCGGCGAGGTCGGGCACCGCAGGGGAAGGGCGGTGCTTCAGCGGCCGGCGGCGAAGTCGGCCAGGGCGCGGCGCAGCGCCAGGCCGTGCCGGTCGGAGCGCACGTGCAGCTCGTCGCGCGCCGACAGCGGCAGCCCGGTGCTGGCCAGCTGCGCCTGCAGCTCGAGGTCCTCGGCCAGCGCCCGCTGGGTGCGGGCGACCTCGGCGGCCACCACGTCCGGCCCCGGCAGCGGCTCGCCGTGCCCCGCGCGCAGCAGCACGCACGCGTGGACGCGGGTGGAGTCGGCGTCCTCGGGCTGCAGGAGGAACAGCGTCGTCGTCGCCGCGCCGGAGGCCGGGGACTCCAGCCGCCGCCGCAGCTGGAACGGCGCGCGGTGGACGGCGGTGGCCACCGTCGCGCCCTGCTCGCGCACGCTCGTGAACCCGCCCGGCTCCGGCGTCACCTCGGGGGCCGGCGCGCCGTCCTCGGGATCGCCGTGCACGAACGGGCCGTGCGTGGGATCGAGGAGGGCGTCGGCCAGCGGTCCGGCGGGGCCGGCCGAGCGGACCGGCGTCAGCCAGCCGCGGACGAAGCGGCGGTCGCCGTCCTCGGGCAGCTCGAGCGGGACGTCGCGGGGCTCGGCCGGCGCCAGCCAGACGACGCCGAACCGCTCGCGCACGCCCCACGCCGGCGGGTCCGCCGACAGGCCGTCCGCGCCGCGGGACAGCGCCCACGTGCGGCCGAGCAGCCGGACCTGCAGCCAGCCACCGGGCCGCAGCTCGCGGGACAGCGCAACCGGGTGCCAGGCATGCTCCAGCGACGGGTCGAGGTTGCCGAACACCGGCCCCGGCGGCGGCCCGGGGGCCGGAGCGGGCTCGGGCACCGGCTCGGCGGCGGGGGCCGGCGGGAGGGCGACGACGGTCCGCTCGGGCGCGAGCCAGACCCAGCCGTGCCGCTCCTCCACCGCCCACGGCACCGGCAGGTCCGCCCGCGGCGGCGGGCTGCCGTCGGGCCCGAGGGAGGGGACGTCCACGCAGCGGCCGTCGGCGTCGAAGCGCCAGCCGTGGTACGGGCACTGCAGCCGGCCCCCGACGACGGCGCCCGCCGCCAGCGGGACCAGCCGGTGCGGGCACCGGGCCGGGAAGGCGCTGACCTCCCCGCCGGGCCGCAGCCGGACGACGACGTACGCGCGTCCCCCGGCGCCCACCGGCACCGGCGTCGTCCCGACCTCGGTGGCGCGGGCCACCGGGAACCACCCCGTCGACCGTCCGGTCGACGTGCCTGCCGTCGCGGTCATGCCGTCCAGTGCACCGCCGGCGCACTACCGCGGCGTTACGGCGGTCGGAAGCTCAGGTCACGGCTCCGCACCGATAGTTTCGATCATTTCCGACTCAACCGTCGCCGACCTATGGTGAGCGCCGTCACACGTCCGGAACAGGTCGACACGAGGGGGCACAGCCGTGACCGAACCCGCCGAACGGCGGTTGCTGACGCCGGAGGAGTACCGGCAGGCACAGGACTCGCCGGAGTTCACGGAACTGCGCAGGCGCTTCCGGGCCTTCGCGTTCCCGATGACCGTGGCCTTCCTGGCCTGGTACCTGCTCTACGTCCTGCTCTCCACCTACGCGCCGGACTTCATGGCGACCCGGGTGTTCGGCAACGTCAACCTCGGGCTCCTGCTGGGGCTCGGCCAGTTCCTGTCGACGTTCGTGATCACCCACGTGTACGTGTCGCACGCCAACCGGCGCACGGACCCGATCGCCGACGAGATGCGCGAGCGGCTCGAGCACCACGAGTACGCCGCCGGCCACCGCGCCGCCACCGACCTCGGGAAGGGGGCCACGCGTGCCCGTTGACGTGCTCGCCGCCGACGCCACCATCGGGACGCCGGCGCTCAACATCGCGATCTTCGGCGCGTTCGTGCTGGTCACCCTGGTCATCACCTTCCGGGCCAGCCGCAACAACAAGAGCGCGGCGGACTACTACGCCGCGGGCCGCAACATCAGCGGCACCCAGAACGGCCTGGCCATCGCGGGCGACTACCTGTCGGCTGCCTCGTTCCTCGGCATCGCCGGGGCCATCGCCGTCTACGGCTACGACGGCTTCCTGTACTCGATCGGCTTCCTCGTCGCCTGGCTGGTGGCGCTGCTGCTGGTCGCCGAGCTCATGCGCAACACCGCCCGGTTCACCATGGCCGACGTCCTGGCCTTCCGGATGCGGCAGGGCCCGGTGCGCACCGCCGCGGCCATCTCCACGCTCGCGGTGTCGCTGTTCTACCTGCTGGCCCAGATGTCGGGCGCCGGCGGGCTGGTGACCCTCCTGCTGGGGGTCACCGGCGAGGCCGCGCAGGCGCTGGTCGTGGTCCTCGTCGGCGCCCTGATGATCATCTACGTGCTGGTCGGCGGCATGCGCGGCACGACCTGGGTGCAGATCATCAAGGCCTCGCTGCTGATCGCCGGCGCGCTGGTCATGACCCTGTGGGTGCTCGGCGAGTTCGGCTTCAACCTGTCCTCGCTGCTGGGCGGCGCGCAGGCCAACGCGGTCGAGGGCCGCGACGTCCTGGCGCCCGGCGCGCAGTACGGCGCGACCAGCACGTCGAAGCTCGACTTCGTCTCGCTGGGCCTGGCCCTGGTGCTCGGCACGGCGGGCCTGCCGCACGTGCTCATGCGCTTCTACACCGTGCCGACGGCGAAGGACGCCCGTCGCTCGGTGGTCTGGGCGATCTGGCTGATCGGCATCTTCTACCTGTTCAGCCTGGTCATCGGCTACGGCGCGGGCGCCCTGGTCGGCGCGGAGACCGTCCTCGGCGCACCCGGTGCGGTCAACTCCGCCGCGCCGCTGCTGGCCTTCGAGCTCGGCGGCACGGTGCTGCTCGGCATCATCGCGGGCGTCGCGTTCGCGACGATCCTCGCGGTGGTCGCCGGCCTGACGATCACCGCGTCGGCCTCGTTCGCGCACGACGTCTACGCGTCGGTCATCAAGAAGGGCAACGTGCCGCCCAACGGCGAGGTGCGGGTCGCCCGCATCACCGCCGTCGTCATCGGGGCGATCTCGATCGGCCTGGGCATCCTCGCCCTGCAGGCCGGGCTGAACATCGCCTTCCTGGTGGCCCTGGCCTTCGCCGTCGCGGCGTCGGCGAACCTCCCGACGATCCTCTACACGCTGTTCTGGAAGCGGTTCACCACCCAGGGCGCGCTGTGGTCGATGTACGGCGGCCTGATCGCCTGCATCGTGCTGATCGTCTTCTCGCCGGTCGTGTCGGGTGCGCCGGTCAACCCGGCCACCGGGCTGTCCCCGTCGCTGTTCCAGGACGTGGACTTCCACTGGTTCCCGCTGAACAACCCCGGCATCGTGTCCATCCCGCTGTCGTTCTTCCTCGGCTGGCTGGGCACGGTCCTGTCCAAGGAGAAGCCGGACCTGGACAAGACCGCCGAGCTGGAGGTCCGCTCGCTCACCGGGATCGGTGCGGAGAAGGCCGTCGCCCACTGAGAGGACCCCTGGCCCCCCACCCCTCGCTCCGCTCGGGGCGGGACCCTGCCAGGGGGCCGTTCCAGCACCTCACCTGCCGAGGCGCGCGTCCCCGACGGGGCGCGCGCCTCGCGCGTTCAGGCGGCGCGGGCGGCGGGCACGGCCTCGGGGAGGGCGGTGTCGGGCAGCGCGGCGTCGACGGCGACGACGGCCGCCGCGGTGGAGGGAGCGGCGCGGCGGGAGCGCCGCAGCGCCCAGCGGGTGACGACGGCGGCGAGGACCACCAGGCCGGCCAGGGCCTCGCGGACCGAGCCGGTGGCGGCGCCGGCCACGGCGACGGCGAGCGCCGCGGCGTAGACCGCCGTCAGGACGACGGCGGGGGTGGGCAGGTGCACGGGGACCTCCGGGGACTGCCGTTCTGGGCGCGGCCCCGCCGGGCCGGCGGCCGGGCTGCGGGAGCCCGGCCGCCGGCGCGGCGACGGCGCGGGAATCGGGAGTTCAGCGGCTCACTTGAGCAGGTCCTTGGCCTTCTGCAGCAGCGTGTGGGCCTCGGTCTGCGGGGTGTCGTAGAGCCGCGGGTCGCCCGGGACCAGCGTCGGGGCGTCGGCCGTCGCCTCGATCGCCGCGGCACGGAACTGGTTGTCCGTGCCGTCGAGCGCGGGGCCGGAGGCCCAGCGGCCGTTGGCGGCCTCGGGGCCGTCGGAGGCCTGGATGAAGGTGTAGCCCAGGTCGCCGACCTCGTCCGACAGCGGGAAGGCCTCGGGCACCGGCAGCCCCTCGAGACCGTCCTCCTTCAGCTGCTCGACGGCGGCCAGCCACTGCTGCTGGTGCATGTGGTCGCGGGTGATGAGGAACCGCAGCATGTCCTTGACGCCCGGGTCGTCGGTCATGTTGTAGAGCCGGGCCACCTGCAGCCGGCCCTGCATCTCGGCGGTGGCGTTGTAGTAGAAGTCGGCCATCAGGTTGCCGGAGGCGGTGACGTACGCGCCGGACCACGGGTTGCCCATCGAGTCCATGTAGGACGCGCCCTGCCCGTTCTGGATCAGGTGCTGCGGGTTGTGCTGGCCGTAGCCGGCCGCGGCCTCCTTGGTGCGGTCGGCCGAGTCCGGCTTCAGCGGCGCGTGGTCGAGCAGCCGGTCGATCATCGTCACGATCATCTCGACGTGGGCCAGCTCCTCGGTGCCGATCGAGAGGAGCATGTCCTTGTACTTGCCGGGCAGGCGGGTGTTCCAGCCCTGCAGCAGGTACTGCGTGGCGACGGTCATCTCGCCCCACTGACCGCCCAGGATCTCCTGCATCTTGCGGGCGAAGTCCGGGTCGGGGCCGTCGGGCTTGGCCTCGTACTGCAGGGCGTGGGTGTGCGTGAACACGGGTTCTCCCTCACTCGGCTTGCGTCGTCGCGCCGCCGCCGCTGCGGCGACACCCCGGATCTGCCCCCGCGGGGTGGCCCGCCCGTGCCGTCCCGTGGCCCTCCGGTGCCACGTCGTCCGGCCTCCGGGCCCCACTCCTCGCGCCGCCTCGCGGGGCGGCTCACGTCAGGGGACTCGGTCAGGAGGGGGACCTCACCGGTCGGGGAGCTGGACGCAGAGGGTGAGGCCGGCGTCGGAGGTGGCCCAGACGACGGCGCCCCCGAGGTCGTGCGCGTGGCGCTGCACCGACCACAGGCCCAGGCCCGTGAGGTCGACCGGCGGCGAGTCGTGGCGCAGGTACTGCACGACCCGCTGCGGGTGCGCCACGTCCTGGGTGAGCGCCAGCCGGACCCAGCCGTCGCGGTGGACCGCCGTGAGCAGCACGGGGGCGCCGTCGCCGTGCCGGTGGGCGTTCTCCAGCAGGTTCGTGAGGATCCGCTGCACGCGGGCGTCGGCCACGTTCACCCCGGCGGCGCACTCCTGCACCGCCAGGGTGAGCTGCCGCGGCGGCAGCCCGGAGGCGGCCACCGACGCGCGGACGACGTCGCCGAGCCGCCGGCCGCTCGGGGCCTGCCGCGTCGCCCCGCCGGAGGCGTCGGCGGTGCGCAGCATCGAGGACAGGTGGGCGGTCTGCGCGCGGGCCAGCTCCAGCAGCTCCTCGCGCTGGGTGGGCTGGCGGTCCAGCGAGCCGAGCAACGCCTCCAGCGAGGCCAGCGGGCTGCGCATGTCGTGGCACATCGCCCGCAGCAGCGCGCCCTCCGGTGTGGGTGGCGGCTCCTGGCCCGGCCGCGGGCCGCGGGCGGCGCGGACGACGTGCTCGCGCACCACGCGAGCCAGGTCGGTGAGCAGCCGTCCGGAACCGGGCCGGACGGTACGGGGTGTGTCGGGGGCCAGGGTCACGGGCACCTCCGGGTGCGGGGAGCCCGGTGCGCGGACGCATCGGGCCAGGTGAGGAGGGTCGTGGGGTCGACCGACGCCGGGGCTGGGCGTCAGACGTACGTGGACGTGGTCGTGGTGGACGACCACCCGTTGTTCAGCCGGGGGCTGTCCCTGCTGCTCCCCGGTGTGAGCGAGGGCCGGGTGCGCGTGGTGGCCACCACCGACGACGCCTCGGCGGCCGCCGCGCTGGTGCGCCGCCACCACGCGGACGTCGCCGTCGTGGACCTCCACATGCCGCCCCCGGGCGGCGTGCGCGCCATCGCGGCCATCCGGCGGGCCGACCCGGCGGTGCGCGTGGTGGCGCTGTCCGGGCTGGCCGAGGCCGACGCGGCGCTCGAGGCGCTGCGGGCGGGGGCGGCGGGCTTCCTGCCGAAGTCCGCGGATCCGGAGCACCTCGTCCGCCCGCTGCTGTCGGTGCTCGACGGCTGGTCGGTCATCCCCGAGGCCCTGCTGCGCCAGCTGCTCGACGACGCCGCGCCCACCGGCGAGCAGACCGTCGCCGACCGGCTGACCAGCGACGAGCGCCGGCTGTGGCGGCTGGTGGCCGACGGCACGAGCACCGTCGACATCGCCACCACGCTGCACGTGTCCGAGCGGACCGCCAAGCGGCTGGTCGCCTCGCTGCTGCGCAGCCTCGGGGTGGCCACCCGCGTGGAGGCGGCCGCGCTGGCCGGCCGCGTCGGCCTCGGCAAGGGGGCCGGCGGCGGCCTGCGCTGAGCGGGCGTACCGCGTGGCAGCGGTCATCGAGCGCCGGGCTACCCGGGCAGATGATCGACACTCCCGCGTTCCGGTGACCTGGCCCCGACGGGCCAGCGACCTCCCCGGTCAGCCGGTCGGGCGGGGCGCTCCCGTGCCGGGCGCCGCGGCCCACGGTCCCGACGCGGCGACGGTGAAGGCCGCGACGTCGTCGGCGGCCATGTCGACCGCGGCGTAGCCGCCGTTGCCCGCGCCGACGCAGGCCACGACGGTGGCCAGGCCCGCGCGCCGCTGGAACCAGGTCTGCCGGACCTGCCAGCCGACGACGGCCCGCCGCTGCAGCACCGCCTGCTCGCGCACCAGCAGCCCGCTGCGCACGCTGAACGAGCCGGGCCCGGTGGCGTGGCCGAGCGCGGCGTAGCGGCCGAGGCCCAGCGGCACGCCGAGCACGGTGAGCACGATCCCGGCGGCGAGCACGCCCCAGAAGCCGGTGAGGACCGTCAGCGCGGCCCCGGCCGCGGCGACGAGCAGCCCAGTGCCGACCGCGCGGACCACCGCCCGCCGGCGGGCGGCGGGCGGGTGCGGCGCCAGCGGGCCCGGGTCGTCGACCAGCAGGCCGAGCAGCCGCACCGCCTCCGCGCGCGGGCCCAGGGGGAACAGCTGGCCGCGCCGGCTGGCCGCGCCCAGGCCGGTGACCAGGGCGTTGACCCGCGCGGCCCGCACCAGCCGCATGCCCAACCCCTCGGCGAGGGTGCCGCCGCGGATCCGGTCCACCTCCAGCTCGGTGTGCCGCCGGGTCACCAGCCCACGGACGGCGACCAGCGAGCCCCCGCGGCGCACCAGCCGGAAGCCCCAGTTGACCACCGCCGCCCCGGCGACCGCCCCGACCGCGAGCAGCACCACCGCGACCACCGCGGTGACGACGAGGACGCGGACGTCGGTGAGGTCGGGGCCGGTGAGGTCGGGGCGCAGGTCCCGGGGCAGCTCCTGCAGCAGCCGCGACAGCGCGCCGACGGCGGCCAGCGGCACGGCGAGGTAGCTCGCGACCAGCGGCGCGTACAGCAGCCAGCGCCGGTCGAACCGGGCCAGCTCCTGCTCGGCCGGCTCCTCCGGCGGCGGGGCGGACGGGTCCGTGCCGGGGGACACCGCCGCGGCCCGCCGGTGGGTGAGCACCGAGGTCCGCAGCCGGTCGCCCTCCGCCCGCGGGACGCCGTCGACGACGACCTCCTCGTCCCCGCCGGTGAGCGTGCCGGCCGCGGCGTCGACGCGGACGCGGACCAGCCCGAACAGCCGGTGCAGCGCCGGCGCCTCGACCTCCACGCCGCGGATCCGGTCGTTGGGCACCGTGCGCACCGACCGCGCGAGCAGGCCGCGCGTGACGACCACCGCGGACGCGGTGTCGAGGTAGGTGGTCCGCCACCACGTCAGCGCGGCGAACAGCAGCGACAGCGCCGTCACCGCCACGACCAGCGCGACGACGACCCCCGGCCCGTCCACGCCCACCGCGGCGACGACGGGGATCGCCGCCGGCACCACCTGCCGGGCCTGGCGGAAGGTGACGGTGTGCACGAGCACGACCAGCGGCGAGGTGCGCCGAGGGGCGGTCGTCTCGGGCGCCGTCAGGACCGGGTCCGTCACGTGGCCTCGTCCCGCACCTGCTCGGCCCGGCGGGCCAGGTCGTCGGCCACCCGCTCGGCGACGGCGACCTCCAGGTGCGGCACCCGGACGGTGCCCTGCGACGAGGCGGTCAGCACCGCGACGCTGGCCAGCCCGTAGAGCTGCTGCAGCACGCCGCGGGTGACGTCGACGGTCTGGATCCGGGCGACCGGCACCAGCGTCCAGGTGCGGCTCAGCCAGCCGGTGAGGGTGTGCACCGCGTCCGCGGTGACCTCCCAGCGGTGCACCCGGTAGCGGATCCAGGGCCGCACCCCGATCGCCACCACCGCGTACCCGACCAGGAGCACCGGCAGCAGCCACCGCAGGACCGGCACCGGCCCGCCCACCGACGCCGGCACGGTCAGCACGAGCACCGCCACGAGCACGCCGTAGACGAGCGTGCCGATGACGCCCTGGGTGACCCACAGCCAGATGGCCGAGCGCGACAGCGACCAGGCCGGCTCGCGGACCGGGGGCGCGGGGGGAGCGGACGTCACGGCCCGATCCTCCCAGCCCCCGGCGCGGCCGGGTCCCTGCGCCGGGGCTGGGAGGATCGGGCGCATGATGCCCCAGCAGGTCCCGACCGTGTCCGCCGCCGAGGTGCCCGAGGACGCCGTGCTCCTCGACGTCCGCGAGGACGGCGAGTGGGTGGCAGGGCACGCCGAGGGCGCCACGCACATCCCGATGGGCGACGTCCCGGCCCGGCTCGACGAGGTCCCCGACGGCGACCCGGTCTACGTCGTCTGCCGCAGCGGCGGGCGCTCGGCGCGGGTCGCCGCGTGGCTCAACCTCAACGGCTACGACGCGGTGAACGTCGGCGGCGGCATGGGGGAGTGGGAGGCGGCGGGCCGGCCCCTGGTGAGCGAGACCGGCCGGCCGCCCTTCGTCCGCTAGGACTTCGGCGCGTACTCCGCGAAACGGGTGCGCAGGTCCTTCTTCGAGAACTTGCCGACGCTGGTCTTGGGCACCTCGTCGATGAACTCGACGGCGTCGGGCATCCACCACTTGGCCACCAGCGGCTTCAGGTGCTCGAGGATCTCCTCCTCGGTCGCCTCCTCGCCGTCCTTGAGGACGACGCACGCCAGCGGCCGCTCGTCCCACTTCGGGTGCGGGATGCCGACGACCGCGGCCTCCTTGACCTTCGGGTGGCTCATGATCGCGTTCTCGAGGTCGACCGAGCTGATCCACTCGCCGCCGGACTTGATGAGGTCCTTGGTGCGGTCGGCGATGCGGATGGAGCCGAAGGGGTCCATCGCCGCGACGTCGCCGGTGCGCATCCAGCCGTCGTCGGTGGTCAGGACGACGCCGGCGTCGGGGTTGTAGTAGTCCTTCGCGCACCACGGGCCGCGGACCTGCAGCTCGCCGGTGGCCTTGTCGTCCCACGGCTGCGGCTCGAGGGTCTCGGCGTCGACGATGCGCGCCTCGACACCGAGGAACGGGATGCCGGCGCGGGCGCGCTGGGCCGCCTTGGTCTCGTCGTCGGCGTCGGCGTACCGCTTGGGCAGGACCCCGGAGGAGGCGACCGGGTGGGTCTCGGTCATGCCCCAGGCCTGCAGGATCGGCAGCCCGACCTGCTCGCGGTAGGCCTCCGACAGCGCCTTGGGCACCGCGGAGCCGCCGCAGCCGATGTCGCGCAGCTTGTGCGGCTTGCCGGCCAGGTGCGGCAGCACGCCCTGCCAGATGGTGGGGACGCCGGCGGTGAAGGTGACGCCCTCCTCGACGATGAGCTTCGCCAGCGCCTCGGGCTGCATCATCGGCCCGGGCATGACCAGCGAGGCGCCGGCGGCCGGGGCGGCCTGGGCGATGCCCCAGGCGTTGGCGTGGAACATCGGCACGACCGGCATGGCGACGTCCTGGATGCCGAGGCCGAAGGCGTTCGGCTGCATCACGCCCATCGTGTGCAGGAACGTCGAGCGGTGGCTGTAGACGACGCCCTTGGGGTTGCCGGTGGTGCCGGACGTGTAGCACATCGAGGCGGCGCGGTTCTCGTCCTCGACGTGGAAGTCGACCGGCTGCGCCTCGGCCAGCAGCGTCTCGTAGTCCAGGACGCGCGGGTCGTCGGGGATCTCGTTGTCGCCGCCGTCGTCCATGACGACGACGTGCCTGACCGTCTTCATCGTGTCGACCAGCGGCCAGAACAGCGGCAGGACGGTGCGGTCGACGAAGACCACCTCGTCCTCGGCGTGGTTGGCGATGTAGGTCAGCTGCTCGGGGAACAGCCGGATGTTGAGGGTGTGCAGCACCCGCCCGGTGGCCGGCGCGGCGAAGTACAGCTCCAGGTGCCGCTGGCTGTTCCAGCCGAAGGTGCCGACCCGGCCGTCCTCGCTGACGCCGAGGGTGTCGAGGACCCCGCCCAGCCGGCGGGTCCGATCGGCCCACTCGGCGTAGGTGCTGCGCACCGGTCCGGTCGGGCTGCCGGTGACGATCGTCCCGTCGCCGTAGTGCTGCTCGACGTGCCGGAAGATCGCGTCGATCGTGAGAGGGAAGTCCTGCATGAGGCCGCGCATGGCGGCATCGTGCCAGTGACCGCGCTCACGATCCACAGGTGCCGGCCGGTCAGCCGAACGCGGCGGTCACACCCTCGACCAGCGCGGGGAGGACGTCGGCCGCGGGGGCCGTCGCCCGCTCGTCGGTGGAGACCACCAGGAACCAGACCCCGCCCTCGAGCCGCGTGTCGGGCACGACGAGCGTGTAGCTGGTCGTGCCCGACGACTCGCACCGCAGCAGCAGAGCACCTCCGGGCGCGGAGGGCACGTCGGCCCGCGGGCACGGTGCGACGCCCTGGCCGGGGCCCTGCCGCGCGTCCCGGGCGTACTCCTCCACGGTCGTCCCGTCGGCGAGGAAGCCGACGCTGACCACGGTGTCGTGGTCGACGGTGTCGTACACCAGGGGCACGGGGACCCAGGTGCACCCGGCGGGCCCGTTGGGCAGCGTCCCGGCCCAGTAGCTCATCTCCCGGCCGGTGACCTCACCGAGCCGGGCGGACAGGACCGGGCAGGTGGACAGGTCGTCCTCGAGGTCGTCGCCGGGGTACGGCCTGCCGTCCGGCAGCCACCGGTCCCACTCCGCCGGAGAGCCCAGCGTGACCGGGCCGCCGAGCTCCGAGACGACGGCGTCGAGCTCGGGCTGTGCGGCCGCCTGGGCGGCAGCGGCCTCGGCCGCCCACTGCGCCGACCGGGACGCCGCTGCCGCGCGCGCGGCCGCCTCACGAGCGGCGAGCTCGGCCTCACGGTCCGGGGTGGAGGTCGGAGTGGGTTCCGGTGTGCGGTCCGCACCGGCGACCTCGCCGGAGCCACGTGCGGGCCCGCCCACCGCGGCGGGGACGGCGACCACGACGGCGGCGACGGCCGCGGTCGCGGCGGTCAGCACGACCCGGGTCCTCCGGCGCTGCCGGTACCGGGCGATGGCCGCCGGCGCCGACACGGTGTCGTCAGGGCCGGTCAGGTCCTCGGCGACGGCGCCCAGCCGGGCGCGCAGGTGGGACTCGACGTCGGTCACGAGGACCTCCTCGACACGGGTGCCGCGGTGGGGTTGGTCAGGCCGGCGGGGGCGAGCAGCGTCCGGAGGACGGCGAGCCCGCGGGTGACGTGGTTGTTGACGGTGCTGGTCGAGCACCGCATGAGCCGGGCGGTGTCGGCCTCGCTGAGGTCCTCGTAGTAGCGGAGGACGACAGCGGTGCGGACCCGCGGCGACAGGTGCAGCAGCGCGGCTCGCAGCTCGTCGGTCTGGGCGTACGCGACCTGCAGGTCGCGGCCGTCGGAGCGGTCGGGCAGCGACTCGACCACCTGCTCGCCACTGCTCAGCAGCCGCCGCCAGCTGAGGTGGCTGTTGACGACGACCCGGCGTACGTAGGCCGTCGGGTCGTCGGTCTCCCGCACCCGCGCCCAGCGGGCGTAGGTGCGCGCCAGTGCCGTCTGCAGCAGGTCCTCGCCGCGGTGCCGGTCGCCGGTGAGCAGGCAGGCGGTGCGCAGCAGCGCCGGGCCGGCGTCCCTGACGAACGCGGTGAACTCCGCGTCCTGCTCTGCTGCCACCGGTCCTCCTCGCCGCTCCGTCCCACCCTGGAGACGCATCGGCAGGGCCGGCCCGCCCCAGTCGCATCCGGTCACGATCCGGTCACGGCCCGGTCACCGCGGAGGACGCCGCTCCAGCTCCCTCAGGGCGTCGGTGCCGACCCAGCGGGCGCCGGGGCCGCCCGACCGCAGCTCCCGTGCCGTCGCGACGGCGCGGCCGTGCAGGCCGGGGCTGCGCTTGCCGACCTGCCGCAGCGCCCAGCTCGCGCCCTTGCGGACGATCGGCCGGTCGTCGTCGGCCCGCTCGGCGACCGCGCGCAGGAACGGCTCGAACCGGTCGTCGTCCGCGCCCTTGTCCGCCACCGCCAGCCCGGCCATGACGGCGAACCCGGCGCGCTTGACGAACTCCTCCGGCCGCCCGCTCCACGCCAGCGCCCGGTCCCAGGCGAACGGGGTGTGCCGCACGAGGTTCTGGCAGACCTGGTCGCACAGGTCCCAGGAGTCGAACCCGGCCGCCCACGCGTCGAGCTGCGCGGCGTCCACCGCGGCCGGCTCCTCGACCATGCCGGCCAGGATCCGGGCCTCGTGGACGCCGGAGTCCCACAGCCCGGCGGCCAGCGCGTGGTCGCGGCCCAGCTCCCTCGCCAGCGTGCGCAGCTCGGCGACCGTGACGCCGAGGGTCTGCGCGCCGCCGACGCCGTGACGGGCCATGCCGGCCAGCCGCGACGGGTCGGCCAGCTCCCGGAGCCGGCCGAGCACCTCCGCGGTCGCGGCCACTACCGGGTCAGGACGACGGGCAGCTCGGCCAGGCCGCGGATGACGAACTCCGGACGGCGCCGCGCCGGGCGGGCGAGCTGCAGGTCGCTGGTGCGCCCCAGCAGCGCGCCGAAGGAGGCCTGCAGCTCCACGCGGGCCAGTGGCGCCCCGATGCAGAAGTGCACGCCCGCGCCGAAGGAGATGTGCGGGTTGTCGCGGCGGCCGACGTCGAGGGTGTCGGGGGCGGCGAAGACGGCGGGGTCGCGGTTGGCGGCACCCAGCAGCGCGGCGACCTTCTCCCCCTCCCGCACGGTGACGCCGCCGACCTCGACGTCGGCGGTCGCGGTGCGCTCGAACAGCTGCAGCGGCGAGTCGAACCGCATGAGCTCCTCGACCGCCGTCGGCAGGAGCGCCGGGTCGGTCCGCAGCCGCGCCAGCTGGTCGGGGTGCTCGAGCAGCGCGAGCAGGCCGTTGCCGCTGACGTTGACCGTCGCCTCGTGGCCGGCGTTGAGCAGCAGGATGCACGTGGTGACCAGCTCGTCCTCGGTGAGCCGGTCGCCGTCGGCGTCGCGCACGGTGACCAGGTGCGACAGCAGGTCCTCGCCGGGGGCGCGGCGGCGCTCGGTGGCCAGGTCGCGCAGGTAGGCGACGAACTCCGCGGCGGCGCGCTCGGCGGCGTCCTCGACCGCCGTGGTCCGGCCGTACTCGTACATCTTCACGATCGCGTTGGACCAGGGGCGCAGCAGTGGCCGGTCCGCCTCCGGGACGCCGAGCAGCTCCGCGATGACCGCGACCGGCAGCTCCTCGGCCATCCCCGAGAGGACGTCGACGGGCTCGCTGCCGCCGGAGCGCGCCACCAGCCCGTCGACCAGCTCGCCGGCCAGGTGCTCGACCCACGGGCGCAGCCGCTCGACGTGCCCGCGGGCGAAGGCCGCGCTGACCAGCCGGCGCAGCCGGGTGTGGTCGGGCGGCTCCATCTCGAGGACGGCGTTGCGGTGGATGAGGTTGAACTGCCCGAACCGCTCCTCCGGCTCCCGGTCCCGCCAGATCCGGCCCAGCCGCCGGTCCCGCAGGACGGCGTTGCTCCCGGCGTGGGTGAACGCCAGCCACAGCCGCAGGCCCTCGTGCCACTGGACCGGGGCGACGGCGCGGGCGGCGGCGAAGGCGGGGTAGGGGTCGGCGACGACGGCCGGGTCGGTGAGGTCGAGCGGTGCCGCCAGGGAGGTCACGACGCCGAAGCCTATGGCCCGCGGGACCCCGTCCCGGCCCCACATACCCTGGGCCGCATGGCCCGTTCCGCGACCCGCCGCCGTTCCGCGCCCGCCGCCGTCGAGGGTGGGATCAACCCGAAGGCCCCGTGCCCGTGCGGCTCGGGCCGCCGGTACAAGCACTGCCACGGCTCGGGCTACGCACCCCCGGTGACCCGCCCCTTCGAGGGCCTGCCCGGCGAGCCGGACTGGGTGGCGCTGCGCGAGCTGGTGCCCGCCGCCACCGCGCCGCTGAGGACCACCGACGGCCGCGACGTGACCCTCGCCAGCGTGCTGCCCGGCGGTGCGCCGGCGCTGGTCCGCAGCAACGGCGAGATCCTGCTCGGCGTCCAGCTGCAGGCCTCCTCCGACGACGTCAGCAGGGACATCGGCACCGCGCTCGCCGCCGCGCTGGACTCGCCGGCCGGCGCGCCGGTCGACCCGGGCCCGATCGGCTCGGCCGGCTCGGCCGGGCCGCGGCTGCAGGAGCTGCTCGACCCCACCGTCCCGCTCGAGGTCACCGTGCACCCCGACTTCGGCTTCTGGCTGGAGGGCACCGACCCGAACCCCGCCGCGCAGGCCGGGCTGGAGCGGGCCAACGAGGCGGTGCTGCCGACCGAGCGGCTGGAGGGCCTGGGGGCCGCCTACTGGGTGCGGCCGGGCAACGAGCGGGCGCACCTGCGCTGGGTGCGGCCCGAGGCCGAGGAGCCGCTGCTCGACGCGCTGGCCCGGCTCTCGGCGTCCGAGCAGCTGCTGCTGGGCGAGGGGACCCGGTACGCCGGCGCCTTCCGCGCGCACGGGCTCGTCGTCCCGGTGTGGGACCTGCCGGCCGACACCCCCGCGCAGGAGTGGGCCGGCCCCGCGGCCGAGTTCGCCACCCGCCTGGAGCAGGCGCTGACGGTGACCGATCCGCTGACCGCCGACGAGCGCCGCGCCCGCGCCGGCCTGCTCTCCCGCCAGATCACGCTCCGGTAGGGCCTCCTCCCGCCGCCGCTCGTGCTCTGCCCACCCCCGGGGGCAGAGCACGAGCGCGCTCAGAGGTGCGTGATGAGGTGCCGGAAGAAGACCGCGCCCCGGTGCAGGGCGGCGACGCTGATCCGCTCGTCGGCGGCGTGCAGCGCGTCGAGCTCGCCGCGGGACAGGTCGAAGGGCATGAACCGGTAGACGCTGTCGCTGATCTGCGCGAAGTGCCGGGCGTCGCTGGCCTGCACCATCAGGTACGGCGCGACGGCGGCCCCCGGGTACACCGCCCGCACCGCGGCCCCGAGCGCCGCGTAGGCCTCGGTGTCGGTCCGCGAGACCGGTGAGGGGTCGCTGCCCGACAGCACCCGGACCTCGACGCGGTCGTCGGCGACCACCCGGCGCAGCCGCTCGACCGTCGACTGCACGGTCTCGCCCAGCGCGATCCGGACGTTCAGGTGTGCCCGCGCCCGGGTGGCCAGCACGTTGCGCGCGCTGCTGCCCTCGAGCTCGGTCACCGCCACCGTCGTCCGCACCAGCGCGTTGGCCTCGCGGCTCGCCCGGGCCAGCGCCGTCGCGAGCAGCGGCCGCAGCGGGCGGGCGTGCGCGAACAGCGCGCGGTGGGCGCCGGGGGCGTGGCGGCCCGCGGCGTCGACCATCGCCAGCACGACGTCGTGCAGCCGGGCCGGGAACGGCGCGGCGTCCAGCCGGAGGATCGCGCGGGCCAGGCGGGCCGGGGCACCGCCCGACGTCGGCGAGGACGCGTGCCCGCCGGGGTCGGTGGTGACCAGCTCGCAGTCGAGCAGCCCCTTCTCGGCCAGCCCGACGACGGCGATCTGCCCCGGCACGCCCGGGAAGACGCCGGTCACCACGGCACCGCCCTCGTCGACCACCGCCCACGGCCGGATGCCCCGCCCGCGGAACACGGCCACCGCCTCCTGGGCGCCGACGCCGAGGACCTCCTCGTCGTTGCCGGAGAAGACGTACACGTCGCGTGCCGGGGTGTGTCCCCCGGCGGCCAGGGACTCGACCGCCTCGAGGACCGCCACCAGCGAGCCCTTGTCGTCGACGGCGCCCCGGCCGTGCACCCAGCCGTCCTCGACCGCGCCGGAGAACGGGTCGCGGGACCAGTCCTGGCCGGTCACCGGGACGACGTCGTGGTGGGCCATGAGCACCAGCGGCGGTGCGTCGGTGCCGCTGCGCCAGCGGTACAGCAGCGACCCGCCGGGCAGCAGCTCGCGCTCGAGCGCCCGGTGCGCGTGCGGGTAGAGCTCGGCCAGGCGCTCGCGGAACCGCTCGAACGCCGCGGCGTCGGCCTGCCCGGGGTCGCGCGAGGAGACGGTGGGGACGCGGATCAGCTCGGCCAGCCGGGCCGCGGCGGCGTCGGGGTCCAGACCTGAGGCGTCCGCCGGCTCGACCGGCGCGGGGACCGGCCGGAAGCGGGCGACCCGCCGCGCGGCCGCGGCGCCGGCGGCGGCCGCGGCACCGAGCAGGAGCGGGGCGGTCCTCACGCGACCTCCCGCACGCCCACGGCCTCGGGCCGGTCGGAGAAGGCCAGGCGCGGCACGAAGACCAGCGACAGCGCGGCCAGCCACGCCGTCACCCCGCAGACCACCCAGACCGTGACGTAGCCCGACAGCGACCCGGCGGTGCCCTCGGACCCGTCGGCGGCGGCCGGCGCGCCGGCGGCCAGGGCGACGGCGAAGACGGCGGAGGCGAAGCTGCCGCCGAGCACCTTGGTCGTGTTGGTCAACCCGGTCGCGACGCCGGTGCGACCGGCGGGCGCCGCTGCCGCCGCGGCCGCGGGCAGCGCCGCCACCAGCGCCCCCGAGCCGAGGCCGGCGACCACCATCGCCCCGAGGACCTGCGGCAGCGTGGCGTGCAGCGGGACCAGCAGCAGGTAGCCCAGGCCGGTGAGCGTGGCGGCGCCGATCAGCGTGACCCTGGGCGTGGTGGCCGCGGAGACCCGGGAGAACGAGCTCGCGCCGACCAGCATCGAGACGACGTAGCCGCCGATGACGATCGACACCTGGCTGGTCGACAGGCCCAGGCCGTAGCCGTAGGTGTCGGGGTCGGTGCGGGCGAACGTCGACAGCGGCCCCTGCGCGCCGAGCACGCTCACCCCGAACAGCCCGGCGGTGAGCTGCACCGGCCACGTGCTGGGGGAGCGCAGCACGCGGAAGTCGACCAGCGGGTCCGCGCGGCGCAGCTCGTACCGGACGAACGGCACGACCAGCAGCACGCCGGCCGCGGTCACCAGCCACGGCCACACCTCGCCGGCGCCGTTGACCCGGACGAAGCTCAGCCCGCCCGTGATCACCAGCAGCACCACGCTGAGCAGGGCGACCCCGGGGACGTCGACGTCGCCGGCCCGCCGGTCGGTGCTCTCGGGTACGCGGGTGAGCACGACGACGCAGACGCCGGCCACCAGCAGGCCCGGCAGCAGCAGCACCAGCCAGAACCGCCCGGCGAGCGCGTCGCCGACCTGCCCGCCGCCGAGCGCGCCCACGATCGCGCCGGCCTGGAGCGCGGCGACGACCAGCCCCGTCGCCCGGCGGGTGCGGGCGGCCGCGTCGGCCTGCCCGCGCGACCGCGAGTGGATGAGCGCCACCTGCAGCGGCAGCCAGGCGGCGTAGACGCCCTGCACCGCCCAGGCCACCAGGAAGACGCCGAAGTCCTGCGCGAACGCCAGCACGACGGTGGCCGCCGCGACCACCGCCGCCGAGGTCCACAGCATCCGGCGGTGGCCGTGGAGGTCGCCCAGCTTGGCCAGCACCGGGACCGCGATCGCGGACGTCATCAGCTGGGCGGCCTCGAGCCAGTTCACGTCGGCGTCGTGGATGCCCAGGTGGCGGGCGACGTCGGTGAGCAGCGGGACGTAGTAGCCCTGCAGCACCCCGCTGGTGAACTCGACGAAGACGAGCCAGCCGACCAGCCCCCCGCCGAGCCCCGCGATGCGGCCGCCGCGCCGCCGCGTCTGCGTGCCGGTCACGCCCTGCTGCCCCTCACGGCGGGTCCTCCCGTCCGGACCTCCGGGGAGGAGACCCGGTACGGCACCGTACGGACCTCGCGGCCGGTCCGGGAGGGGTCACAGCGGATCGCGCCACACGGGACACGACATGCACCGCGGCCCCCCGCGTCCGCTGCCGAGCTCCGAGCCCGCGATCCGCACCACCTCGATGCCGGCGGCCTCGAGTGCGGCGTTGGTGACGGTGTTGCGCTCGTAGGCCACCGCCAGCCGCGGGGCCAGCGCGAGGGTGTTGTTGCCGTCGTCCCACTGCTCGCGCTCGGCGGTGACCGGGTCCAGGCCGGTGTCGATCACCCGCAGCCGGTCGATGCCCATCGCCTCGGCCGCGGCGACCACGAACGGCGCCGGGCCGCGGACGACGAGGTCGGTGGTGTCGGCGTCGTCGGGCGGGGTGTCGGCGGTGACCGTCCAGGCGACGAGGGTGTCCGCCACCGCGGGGTACATGACCATCGCGTCGACGTCGACCATCGTGGCGATGGTGTCCAGGTGCATGGTCGCCCGCTCCTGGGCTATCGGGACGACGAGCACCGTGTGCGCCAGCCCCCGCGCGAACACCCGGCGCGCGAGCCGCTCGGCGCCGCCCGGCGTCGTCCGCTCGCCCACGCCCACGGCCACCACGCCGGGGGCCAGCAGCAGGACGTCGCCGCCCTCGAGGTGCTCGAGCGAGGAGTCGTAGAGCTGCTCGGCGCCGGCGAAGCGCGGGTGGTACGTGGCGATGGCGCGGAGGATCGTGCTCTCCCGGTGCCGGGCCGGCATCGCCAGCGACGTGACGGCGACCTGGTCGCCGACCCACACCGACGAGTCCCGGGTGAACAGCAGGTTGGGCAGCGGCGGGACGACGAAGTCGTGCCGGTCCATCAGCTCGTAGGCCAGGCCCCGCCCGCCGCGCAGCTCGTGGTGCGCCACGCCGGCCATGAGTGCGCCGGCGAGGTCGTCCGCCGCGAGGCCGGACAGGTGGCCGGCGGCCGTGCGCTGGAGGGTGGCGCCCAGGCGCGGGTCGTCGACGGCGGCGGCCACGAGCTCCTCGCGGGCCGTCGGGTGGTCCAGGACGTCGGTCAGCAGCCGGTCGAGGTGGAGCACCTCGACGCCACGGTCGGTGAGGGCGGCGGCGAACGCGTCGTGCTCCTCCTGCGCGCGGGCCACCCACGGGACGCCGTCGAAGAGCAACTGGTCGTTGTTGCGCGGCGTGAGCCGGCGCAGCTCGGCGCCCGGCCGGTGCAGGACCACCGTCCGCAGGGGGCCGACCTCGCTGGTCACGCCGAGGGGACTGGGGGCCGCGGTGGTCACGGGGGGAGAGGCTGGCACAGTGGCCCGGCCGGCGCACGGCACCGCCACAGGAGGAGGCACCGCGTGGACCTGTTCGACCTCACCGGGAAGGTCGCCGTCGTCACCGGCGGCACCCGCGGCATCGGCCTGATGATGGCGCGCGGCCTGCTGCAGGCCGGGGCGTCGGTCTACGTCAGCTCGCGCAAGCCCGAGGCCGGTGAGCAGGCGGTGGCGGAGCTGTCGGCGTTCGGGAGGGTGGAGTCGATCCCCGCCGACATCAGCACCGAGGCCGAGTGCGTCCGGCTGGCCGAGGAGGTCGGCCGCCGCGAGGAGCGCGTGCACGTGCTGGTCAACAACGCCGGCGCCACCTGGGGCGAGCCGCTCGAGACCTTCCCCGCCTCGGCGTGGGACAAGGTCCTCGACCTCAACGTCAAGGCGCCGTTCTTCCTGACCCGGGCGGTGCTGCCGCTGCTCGAGGCCGCGGCCACCGACGACGACCCGGCCCGCGTGGTCAACGTCGGCAGCATCGACGGGCTGCACGTGCCGGTCCTGCCGACCTACTCGTACTCCTCCAGCAAGGCCGCGGTGCACCAGCTCACCCGGCACCTGGCCAAGGAGCTGGGGCCCAGGCGGATCACCGTGAACGCCGTCGCGCCGGGGCCGTTCGAGTCGAAGATGATGGCCGCCACCCTGGCCGCCCGCGGCGACGAGATCGCCGCCAGCTCGCCGCTGGGCCGCATCGGCCGCCCCGACGACATGGCCGGCGTCGTCGTCTACCTGGCCAGCCGGGCCGGGGCGTACGTGACCGGCGCCGTCATCCCCGTCGACGGCGGCCGGGCCACCACCCTCTAACCGGTCGCCAGGTCCCGGCGGGCGAAGCCCGTGGAGCCGGCGACGAGCAGGACGGCGGCGACCCCGGTCAGCACGAGCACCGGGGCTGCGTTCCAGGGCTCCAGCGGCATCAGGGGCACCCAGCCGAACGGGGAGAGGCCACCGACCCAGCCCGGCCAGTCGAACGACCCGGCGAACAGGGTGAGGACGAGGGAGACGCCGACGGCGGTCCACGCCAGCGCGGTCGCCGCCCGGGGGAGCAGCCCGAACAGTGCCACCGCGGTGCCCGCGACCACCCAGACCGCCGGCACGTACGCCACGGCGGCACCTACCATCCGGCCCAGGGCGGCCGCCTCGCCGGTCTGCGCCACCCGCACGACGCCCGTGGTGAGACCGGATGCCGTCAGGGCCAGCCCCGAGCCCGCCAGGGCGACGGCGACGTGGCTGCCCAGCCACCGGGACCGGCTGGTGGCGGTCGCCAGCACCGGCTCGGCGCGCTGGCCGGACTCCTCGCCGCGGGCGCGCAGCACCGACGAGACCGCGTAGGCGCCGGCCAGCAGTGCCGTGACGCCGAACGTGGTGCCGAGGTAGGCGTCCACCAGCTCGCCGACGTCCGGGTCGCCGAAGACGGCCAGCGCCTGCTCGTTGCCGGCGACCAGCGTCTCGACGGACTCCGCGAGGGCGCCCTGCACCACCCCCAGCAGGGCCAGGCCCAGCGTCCACGCGACGAACGCCCCCCGCTGCAGGCGGACGGCGAGGCCGAGCGGCGAGCGCAGCGACCACGGGGCGTGCGCCGGGCCCGGCCGCGGCTGGACGAGGCCGGCGCCCAGGTCGCGGCGGTCGAGCAGGGCGAACCCGGCCAGGACCAGCGCCACGGCGACGACCGCGCACAGCACCAGCGGTGCGACGGCGTCGTCGGAGAACGGGTGGGTGGCCTGCGCCCAGCCGATCGGCGAGGTCCAGACCACCCAGCTGCCCTCGACGTCGCCGAGCGCACGGAGCACGAAGGACACCGCGAACAGCCCACCCACCAGGCCGTGGACCGCCCGGGTGTGTCCGGTCACCTGCACGGCCACGGCGGTGATCCCGGTGAACACCAGCCCGCACGCCCCGAACGAGGCGCCGAGGAACAGGGAGCCGACGGCCGGCAGTCCGGTCGCCGTGGCGGCGGTCCAGACGGCGACGGTGAGCACCGCACACGCCAGCGACGACAGGAGGACGGCGGCCAGCAGCGGCGCGTGCCGGCCGACGCGCGCCGACCGGACCAGCTCGGTCCGGCCGGCCTCCTCGTCCGCCCGGGTGTGCCGGGTGACGGTGGACGTCGCCATCAGCGCGGCGACCAGCATCACGGTCGCGGAGATCTCGAAGGCGACCGCCCCGGCCACCGTGCCGAGCCCCACGGGCGGGCCGGCCAGGGCGATCGTCGCCGCGTTGCTGCCCACGGATGCGCGGTAGGCGGCCAGGGCCTCGGCGGTGTCGTAGAGCGACTGGCTCGAGACCGACTGCAGTGCCACCAGGAACGTGCCGGCGGCGATCCACACCGGCAGCCGCACCCGGTCACGGCGCAGCGCGAACCGGAGGAGCGTGCCGGTGCCCGTGGTGGTCGACGGCCGGGTCCCGGTCACCGGCGGCACCGGCCGGGCGGGGGCCTCCGACAGCCGGGTGGTCACGACCGCACCGCCTCGGACCCGGAGGGGACGCCGTTCTCCGCCAGCTCGTCGCCGTAGTGCCGCAGGAAGAGCTCCTCGAGCGTGGGCGGCGTGCTGGTCAGGGCCACGACACCGAGCGTGGTCAGGTACCTGAGGGTGCCGTCCAGCGCGTCGGTGTCGACGTCGAAGCGGACCCGGCCGTCCTCGTGCCGCAGGTCGTGGACGCCCGGCAGCGCCGCTAGGCCGCTCGCCGGGCGAGCGGTCTCGGCGACGACGGACGTGCGGGTCAGGTGCCGCAACTGGCCGAGGCTGCCGCTCTGCACCGTCCGGCCGTGCCGGATGATGCTGACCCGGTCGCACAGGGCCTCGGCCTCGGCCAGGATGTGGCTGGAGAGGAGCACCGTGCGGCCCTCGGCGCGGACCTCGCGGATGCACTCCTGGAACACCGCCTCCATGAGCGGGTCGAGTCCGGACGTAGGCTCGTCGAGCACCAGCAGGTCGGCGTCGGATGCCAGCGCGGCCACCAGGGCGACCTTCTGCCGGTTGCCCTTCGAGTACGTGCGGGCCTTCTTGCGCGGGTCGAGGTCGAACCGGTCGAGCAGCTCGGCGCGACGTCGTGGGTCGAGCCCGCCGCGCAGCCGCCCGATCAGGTCGATGGCCTCGCCGCCGGAGATGGTCGGCCACAGGGTCACGTCCCCGGGCACGTAGGCCAGGCGCCGGTGCAGGGCCACGGCGTCGCGCCACGGGTCGCCGCCGAGCAGGCGGACCCGGCCGGCGTCGGGACGCAGCAGGCCGAGCAGCACCCGGAGGGTCGTGGACTTGCCGGACCCGTTCGGGCCGAGGAAGCCGTGCACCTCACCGGTGTCGACCTCGAGGTCGAGCCCGTCCAGGGCGCGCGTGGCGCCGAAGGTCTTGACCAGTCCCGCGATGGAGATCGCCGTCATGGCCGTGAACTTACAGAACTTTCACTACTTTGTGAACACTATTGAACGCCAGGAGGCCCAGTACGATGGGCGGCGTGGCGGTTGCGGACGACCTGGACGCCGAGCGGGCGACCCTCCTGCGGTTCGTGGAGCGGTTCGCGCTCGTGCTGCGCGAGTCGGGCATGCAGCCGATGCAGGCGCGGGTCATGGCCTACGCGCTCGCCGACGACGCCGACCGCTACACCGCCGCCGAGCTCGCGGAGGGCCTGCAGGTCAGCCCGGCGGCGATCAGCGGGGCCGTCCGGCAGCTGGTCCAGGTCGGCTTCCTGGTGCGCGAGCGTGAGCCCGGTACGCGCAGCGACCTGTACGTGCTGGACGACGCCAACCTCTGGACCCGTGCCGTCACCGCGGAGCTGCAGACGCTCCGGCGGTTCGAGGACGTCGCGGCGTCCGGCATCGAACTGCTCGGCGCCGACCGGCCCGGTGGCCGGCGGCTCGCCGAGACGCGCGACTTCCTGGCGTTCCTGCGCGAGGTCCTGGCCGACGCCGTCGCCCGCTGGCCCCGGGAACGGGAACGGCGGGGCGCCGGGCCGGACTAGGCTGGACGCTCCTCGACCGGTGGGTGCACGGCAGGGCGCGGCGTCGGGGGCTCGGAGCGCCGGCGCCGCGGCGGCCGGTGCGCCTGCTCGGCGGGCACCCGGGCCAGGTGGGACTCGGCCAGCGCCACCTGGTGCGGCGAGCCGACCCTCCGGCCCTGCTCGCGGGCGCCGGTCCACCAGTCGCGGGCGGCCACCGTGTCGCCGGTGCGCTCGGCGATCCGGCCCAGCAGCTCGTCGTAGGCGCCCAGGCTGAACGCCGGGGTGCCCAGCACCGCCTGCCGCCCGCGGAAGGGCAGCAGCTGCACGGTGGCCACGGTCAGCTCGGGCTCGTCGCCCAGGTGCAGCGCGGCCTCGGCCTGCAGCAGCACCGCGACGTCGCTGGCCCAGTCGCGGATCTGGGTGCGGCCCCAGCGGGCGCGCAGCCGCCGGGCCACCGCGAGGTCGCCGGACTCCGCGGCGGCCACCACGGCCATGAGCTGCAGCAGCGGGTTGCCCTCGTCGCCGGTCTCCACGAGCAGGTCGATCGCCTCGGGCAGCCGGTGGTCGCCGCGGCGCAGCGCGAACAGGTGCGCGGCGTAGGCGTGCCGCGAGTGGGGCGTCACCCGGCGGTAGAGCTCGTGCGCCTCGGTGGTCAGGTCCTCGGCGCGGGCGGCGTCCCCGGCCAGCCAGGCGGCGCCGGCCTGCTGCCACAGCACGTGCGGGCGCACCTCCGGGCCCGACAGCGAGAACGCCAGCCGCCGCCCGGCCTCCAGGTCGGCCTCGAAACCGGCGCGGTCGGTGAGGTGCAGCCGGATCGCCGCGCGGTGCAGCCGGGCGTAGAACTCGGTGCGCCGCGGCAGCCCGCGCCCGGCCAGGGCCAGCGCCTCGTCGGTCGCGGCCAGCCGCAGCTCGGCGGCACCGGGCCGGCCCCACACCGCGAGCGAGTAGTTGTTCAGCGTCCGGCCCAGCAGCTCCGGGTCGCCGACGCCGCGGGCCAGCGCCACCGCCCGCTCGGCGTACCGCACGCCGCGCTGCAGGTCCTCGCTGAAGGCCAGCTCGACGCCGAGGGTGCCCAGCAGCCGCGCGGTCAGCCGGTCCCGCTCGGCCTCGGTCGCGTCCGGGGCGATCTCGTCGCGGTGCTCGAGCAGGTCCTCCAGCAGGGCGACCATCTCGGCGTCGACGACGCCGTGCGGCCGCCAGTTCCACAGCGTGACCTCGCCCCAGACCGCGGCCGACTCCAGCTGGCAGCGCGGGTCGCCGAGCTCGCGGGCCAGCGCGATCGCCTCGCCGACCACCTGGTGGGCCTCGGTGCGCTCGCCGCTGCGCAGCAGGTCGTTGCCCAGCGCGGTGAGCAGGTCGTGCCGGGTGCGGACCGCGCCGGGCTGCGCCGGGTCGACCAGCCGCAGCGCGCGGCGGGTGTGCACCGCGGCCTCGCCGTCGGCCAGGCGGGCCCGGGCGTTGGCCGCCGCGGCGGTGGACCACCGCAGCCCGGCGGCGGGGCCGGCCACCGGCGCGGCCTCGACGAAGTGGTGCGCCAGCCGCTCGACCACGGCGTCGTCGGGGCGGCCGCCGGCCACCTGCCGCTCCAGCGCCTCGCCGAGCCGGGCGTGCAGGCGGGCCCGGCGCAGCGCGGGGAGGTCGTCGGCGAGGACCTCCTGCACCAGCGCGTGCGTGAACCGCCAGCTCCACGGCGTGCCGCCCTCGACGACCAGGCCCGCGGCGACCGCGGCGTCCAGGGCCGCCAGCGCGGCCTCGGCCGGCTCCCCGGCGGCCTCGAGCAGGTCGAGGGTGACCTCCCGGCCGGCGACGGCGGCGAGCTCGAGCACCGGGCGGGCGCCGGCGGGCAGCCGGGCCAGGCGGGTCCGCAGCACCTCGCCCACCGACGGCGGCACCGGCACCGCGTGCAGGTCGCGGCCGCCGCGCATCCAGCGGGACAGCTCGACGACGAAGAACGGGTTGCCCGCCGTGCGGTCGTGCACCGTGGCGGCCAGGCCCGGGTCGCCGGCAGAGCCCAGCTGCGCGGCCAGCAGCGAGCCGACGTCCTCGGCGTCCAGGCCCTGCAGGGTGATCGTGGTGGCGGCCGGCTCGCGGGCCAGCCGGGCCAGGCAGTCCGCGACCGCCTCGGGCAGGTCCTCCCCGACGCTGCGCACGGTCACGACGACCAGCAGCGGCACCCGCGGCAGGTGCCGGGCCAGCAGGGTCAGCAGCTGCACCGACGTGGTGTCGGCGCCCTGCAGGTCGTCGAGGACGACCATCGCCGGCCGCTGCCGGGCGGCGGCGGTGAGCCTGCCGCGCAGCTCCTGGAACAGCCGGAACCGGGCGGCGTCGGCGTCGTCGCCGTCGTCCCCGGCGGGCGCGGGCGGCTCCTGGCCCAGCTGCTCGAGCGCCTGCGTCCACGGCCACAGGGCCGGGGCGCCGGCGTCGTCGGCGCAGCGGCTCTCGGCGACCGCCCACCCCGCGGCCCGGGTGGTGTCCGCGACCGCCTCGGCCAGCCGGGTCTTGCCGATGCCGGCCTCGCCGGCCAGCACGACGACGGCGGGCCGCCCGGCGGCGACCTGCTCGGCGGCCGCCCGCAGCCGGGCCAGCTCGGCGCGGCGGCCGACGAGCGTCTCGTCGCCGGGGACCGCCAGCGCGGTGGGCGCCGGCGGCGGGACCACCGACAGCACCGGCCGGGGCACCCGTGAGGCGAGCTTGGGGTCCTGCCGGAGCACCGCCTGCTCGAGGTCGCGCAGCTCGGGGCCGGGGTCGATGCCCAGCTCGTCGCGCAGCAGCTCGGTGCAGCGGCGCAGCGCGTCCAGCGCGTCGGCCTGCCGGTCGGCGGCGTAGAGGGCGGTGACCAGCCGGGCCCACAGCCGCTCGCGCAGCGGGTGCTCGGCGACCAGGCGCTGCAGGTCGGCGACGGCGGCGTCGGCGCGGCCGACGGCCAGCAGCGCGTCGCACCGGCGCTCGCGGGCGCGCACGTGCAGCTCGGTGAGGCGCAGCCGGTCGGTGGCCGCGCCCGGCCCGTCCCCCAGCTCGGCCAGCGGCTCGCCCCGCCACAGCTCGAGCGCGCGGTCCAGCGCGGCGACCCCGCCGGCGGGGTCGCCGGCCTCGACGGCGCGGTCGCCCTCCTCGACCAGGCGGGCGAAGCGCAGGCTGTCGAGGTCCTCGGCGCCGACCTGCACCAGGTAGCCCGGCGCCCGGGTGAGCAGCACCGTCGGCGCCTCGCGGGGCCCGCGCTGGGGCTCGAGCACCCGGCGCAGGTGCGAGACGTAGGCCTGCAGGGTCCCGGTGACCGTGGGCGGCGGCTCGTCACCCCACAGCGTGGTGACGATGCGGTCGATCGGGACCACCCGGCCGGCCTCGGCCAGCAGCAGGGTCAGCAGCGCGCGGGGCTTGGCCCCGCCGACGTCGACGGGGCGGTCGTCGGGACCGGTGACCTCGAGGGGACCGAGGACGCGGAACCGCACGATCGGGCATCGTGACAGGTCGCGCGCCGCCTGGGGAGGGGTTCGTGCGCCTCAAGTCGGGCGCAAGTGGCGGTCAAGGCGGGGCGGCCACGGTGGTCCCCGGCCATCCCCCCTGCCCCGAGGACCCGACATGAGCCTGACCGAGACCCCCGCCGCCGCCCCGCTCCCGCGCACACCGCTCGACGACGCCGTGCCCGCCGCCCTCGACCCCGCCGCCGTCGCGGAGCTGCGCGGCCGGGTGCACGGGCCGGTCTACGTCGCGGGCGACGACGGCATGGCGGCCGAGGTCGCGGCCTGGAACCTCGCCGTCACCCACACGCCCGCCGTCGCGGTGGGTGCCACCTGCGCCGCCGACGTCGCGGCCGCCGTCTCCTTCGCCGCCGCGCACGGCCTGCCGGTCGCCGTCCAGGCCACCGGCCACGGCCCGGTCCGCAACGCCGACGGCGCGCTGATGATCACCACCCGCCGCATGCAGGGCGTCGCCGTCGACCCGGCCCGCCGCACCGCGCGGGTCGAGGCGGGCGTCAAGTGGCAGAAGGTCGTCGCGGCCGCCGCCGAGCACGGGCTGGCCGGGCTGTGCGGCTCGTCGTCCGACGTCGGGGTGGTCGGCTACACCCTCGGCGGCGGGCTCGGGCCGCTGGGCCGCCGGCACGGGTTCGCCGCCGACGCCGTCGTGAGCGTGGAGATCGTCACCGCCGACGGCGTGCTGCGCACCGTCTGCGCCGAGACCGAGCCCGAGCTGTTCTGGGCGGTGCGCGGCGGCAAGGGCAACTTCGGTGTCGTCACCGCGCTGGAGTTCGAGCTGTTCCGCGTGCCGGCGCTGGTCGCCGGCGGGCTGTTCTTCGCCGGCAGGGACGCGGCCGCGGTGCTGCACGCCTACCGCGCCTGGGCGCCGACGCTGCCCGAGGAGGTCGGCACCTCGGTCGCCGTGCTGCGGCTGCCTCCGGTGGAGGAGCTGCCGCCGCCGCTGCGCGGGCAGACCGTCGTCCACCTGCGCTACGTCTACGCCGGCGAGGACCCCGAGCTCGGGACCGCGCTGGTGGCGCCGATGCAGGCCGCGGGGGAGGTGCTGCTCGGCGGCGTCGGGCCGATGCCGACCACGGCCCTGGACGCGGTGCACATGGACCCGACCGACCCGATGCCCGGCTGGGAGAAGGGGATGCTGCTCGCCGAGCTGACCGAGGAGACCGTGGACGCGTTCCTCGCCGCCGCCGGCCCCGACGTGCAGGTGCCGCTGGTCATGGCCGAGATCCGCCAGATGGGCGGTGCGCTCGCCCGCCCGGCGCGGGTGCCCGACGCCGTCCCGGGCCGCGGCGCCGCCTGGTCGGTGTTCGTGATCGGCCCGATGGTGCCGGAGCTGGCCGAGGTGGTGCCCGCGGTCGGCCGCGGCGTGCTCGCCGCGCTGGCGCCGTGGGCCGCGCCCGGCGGGATGGTCAACTTCCTCGGCGACGTCAGCGGTCCCGAGGAGGTCCTCGCCGCCTGGGACCCGGCCTCGGCCGAGCGGCTGCTGGCCGTCAAGCGGGCGGTCGACCCCGACGACGTCTTCTCCACCGGGTACGCGCTGCGGGGCCGGGGTGCCTGAGCAGCCGCCCCGCCCGCGGCCGCCGGCCTGGCTGCGGCGGCGGATGGGGATCCCGCCGGCCCTGCCCCCGCCGGGCTGGACCCCGCCGGAGACGAGCACGATCAGGTGAGCTGATCCTGCGGCGTCCTGGCTCACCACCCACGGTGAGCCAGGACGCGCGGCGGTGAGCTCAGCTGATCATCCGCGGCGTCAGTCGGGCAGGAGGACCCCGGGGTTGCAGATGCCCTGGGGGTCCAGCCGGGCCTTGACCGCGCGCAGCACCTCGACGCCGAGCGGGCCGACCTCGCGCTCCAGCCAGGGGCGGTGGTCGGCACCGACGGCGTGGTGGTGGGTGAGCGTGCCGCCGGCGGCCAGCAGCGCCTCGGTCGCCGCCCGCTTGGCGGTCAGCCACTGCTGCAGCGGCAGGTCGTCGTCGCGGTCGGCGAGCACGGTGACGTACAGCGAGGCGCCCGTGGCGTAGCCGTGGGACACGTGCGTCATCAGCAGCGGCCGCTTGCCGGGCCGGCCCAGCGACCGCTGCAGCGCGGTGCGGACGGCGTCGTAGACGGCCGGCAGCGCGGTCCAGGTGGCCGCCGTCTCCAGCGTCTCGACCAGCAGGCCCGCGTCCATGAGCCGGTCGCGCAGGTAGGGGGCGGCGAACCGGTGCCGGCGCCACGACTCGCCCACCCGGCGGCCGACCCGCGCCGCGCCGTGCTCGCGCAGCACCGCGAGCACCGCCCGGCGGCGGGCCCGCACCACCTGCGGCAGGCCCTCCCAGCCGACGACGAGCAGGCAGCCCTCGCCGCGGCGGCGGGCCCGCAGGACGCCGCGCAGCAGCCGGGCGCCGGTGCCGCCGGCGTTGAGCAGGTTGGCGCGGGTCTCATCGGGGTCGGAGAGGCGGACGACGTCGGGCAGCAGGTCGTGCCGCGCCAGCCGCTGCAGCCCGGCGAGCCCGTCGGCCCAGGTGCGGAACGACCAGCCCTCGTACAGCCGGGCCCGCGGCGCCGGGCGCACCCGCAGCCGCAGCCCGGTGATGATCCCGAGCGCGCCCTCCGAGCCCAGCGCCAGGCCGAGCAGGTCGGGTCCGGCCGCCGACGCCGGCGGGTGGCCGAGCTCCAGCACCCCCGACGGCGTGGCCAGGGTCAGGCCCGCGACGAGGTCGTCGAAGCGGCCGACGCCGGTGGAGGACTGCCCGGCCGAGCGGGTCGCCGCGTAGCCGCCGAGCGTGGCGTACTCCCAGCTCTGCGGCAGGTGGCCCAGCGTCAGCCCGTGGGCCCCGAGCGCCTCCTCCAGCGCCGGGCCGCGCATGCCGGGGCCGGCGGTGACCAGCGACGAGGCGACGTCGACGTCGGTCAGCGCCGCCATCCGGGACAGGTCGACCGACAGCGAGGGCCGGTCGTCGGGGTCCATCCCCGACAGCCCGCCGACGACGCTGGTGCCCCCGCCGAACGGGACGAC
The DNA here is from genome assembly GCF_042654585.1 of Geodermatophilus arenarius. Taxonomy (NCBI): domain Bacteria; kingdom Bacillati; phylum Actinomycetota; class Actinomycetes; order Geodermatophilales; family Geodermatophilaceae; genus Geodermatophilus; species Geodermatophilus arenarius. The sequence goes on along the minus strand of NZ_JBHSGR010000017.1, from coordinate 79,068 downwards.
GACGACCCCGTGCTCGGCGCACAGCGCGAGCAGCGCCGCGGTCTGCTCCGTGCTGCCGGGCAGGACGACGGCGTCGGGCGCGTCGGAGGCGTCGCCCTCCCGCCGGCGCAGCAGGTCCAGGTAGCTCTTGCCGCCGGCCCGGCGCAGCCGCGCCTCCCGGTCGGTGCGCACGTGGTCGGCGCCGAGGAGCGCGACCAGCGCGTCGTGGACGTCGGCCGGCAGCCGCGAGGGCGCCAGCCGGATGTCGGCGACGGCGACCGGCGGGGTCGGCCGCGGCTCCCAGCCCAGCTCCCCGGCCAGGTGGCGGCGCGCGGCCTTGGGCAGCGCGGTGGCGAGGTCGGGGTCGCGGGTGAGCTCGAGGGAGCCCTCCGCCGCGTCCCCCGGCTCGGCCACCGTGGCCACCCGGGAGCTGCCGGGCCCCCACCCCTGGACGGTCAGTTCCGGCTGCTCGGACACGGCTACAGTCTGCCGGTGCTCCGACCGGGACCCCGCACGTGACCGGCGAGCCCGACCTCACCCCGGAGCGCCGCGCGGCCGACCTCGAGGCCCTGGCCGGCGGTGTCGACGTCGTCGTCGTGGGCGGGGGCGTGACCGGCGCCGGGGTGGCCCTCGACGCCGCCGCCCGCGGGCTGTCCGTGGCGCTGCTCGAGCGCACCGACCTCGCCGCCGGCACCAGCCGGTGGTCGAGCAAGCTGGTGCACGGCGGCCTGCGCTACCTGGCGCACGGCGAGGTCGGCCTGGCGCGGGAGAGCGCCCGCGAGCGCGCCGTCCTCATGCGCACCACCGCGCCGCACCTGGTCCGGGCGCTGCCGTTCCTGGTGCCCGACGCCGCCGGCCGCGACGTCAGCGCCGTCGGCGCGCTGGGCGGCCGGCTGGGGGACGCGGTGCGCCGGTCGGTGCGCGGCGGGCGCGGCTCGCTGACCGGCACCCGCCGCGCCGGCGCCGCGGAGGTCGCGCGGCTGACGCCCGCGGTGCGCCCCGGCCGCGGCGGCGCGGTGTTCTGGGACGGTCAGCTCACCGACGACGCGCGGCTCGTCGTCGCCCTGGCCCGCACCGCGGCCGCGCACGGCGCGCGGGTGCTCACCGGCGCCCGGGTGACCGCCGTCGACGGGGGCGAGGTGGCGGTGGAGGTCGACGGCGCGGCGCTGACCGTGCGGGCGGGCGCGGTGGTGAACGCGACCGGCGTGTGGGCGCAGGCGCTGGCGCCGGGCATCCGGCTGGCGCCCTCGCGCGGCTCGCACCTCGTCGTCCGCGCCGGCCGGCTCGGCGACCCGGTCGCGGCGCTCACCGTGCCGCTGCCCGGCTCGCGCTCCCGGTACGTGTTCGCGCTGCCGCAGCCGGGCGGGCTGGTGTACCTGGGGCTCACCGACGAGCCGGTGCCCGGGCCGGTCCCGGACGAGGACCCGGTGCCGGCCGACGCCGAGGTGCGGCAGCTGCTCGACACCGTGAACCGGGTGCTGGCCGTGCCGCTGACCCGGGACGACGTCGTCGGCTCCTACGCCGGGCTGCGGCCGCTGGTGCTGCCCCGGTCGGCGGGGGCGGGGCCGGGCGACGCCACCGCGGACCTCTCGCGGCGGCACCTGCTGCGGTGGGACGGACCGGTCCTGTCGGTCGTCGGCGGCAAGCTGACCACCTACCGGGCGATGGCCGCCGAGGCCGTCGACGCCGTCGTCGCGCGGCTGGGCCGGGGCGCGCGCCGCTCGCCGACCGCCCGGCTGCCGCTGGTCGGGGCGGCGTCCCCGGCCGAGCTGGCGCGGGTGGCCGCCCCCGCGCGGCTGGTCGCCCGGTACGGCACCGAGGCGCCGCGGGTGGCCGCGCTGGGGACGGAGCCGGTGGTCGGGGGCCGTCCGGAGACGGTGGGGGAGCTGCGGTTCGGCGCGCTGGCCGAGGGGGCGCGGAGCGTGGCCGACCTGCTCGACCGGCGGGTGCGCCTCGGCCTGGTCCCCGCCGACCGCGCCGCCGCCGTGCCCGTCGCGGAGTCCGTCCTGGCCGGGGCATAGGAGGCGGTCCGCACCCGCGGCCCCCCGGCGTGCGGGGAGCGTCCTGTGCCGCCGCCGGTCGCGCGGGTGCACGCCGGGCGGTAGGACGGGGAGCGGGACCCGGCCGGGTGCCCCCGACAGCCCTCCGAGACCGCGAGGACCCGCCGTGAGCGCCCCCAGACTCGACGTCGCCCCCTGGACGGTCCGCGAGCCGCACGTGGACACCGGGACGCTCGACGTCGCCGAGTCCCTCTTCAGCCTGTCCAACGGCTACGTAGGCATCCGGGGCACGCTCGACGAGGTCGAGCCGTTCGGCATGCGCGGCACCTACCTGTCCGGGGTCTACGAGACCCACCCGCTGTCCTATCCCGAGGGCGGCTACGGCCAGCCCGGCGAGGGGCAGGCGCTGCTCACCGTCACCGACGGCACGCCGCTGCGCCTCCTGGTCGACGGCATCCCGCTCGACGTGCGGGAGGTCCGGCCGGAGGTCCACGAGCGCACGCTGGACCTGCGCGCCGGCACGCTCGACCGGCTCGTGCGCTGGACGACGCCGCGCGGGACGACGATGGAGGTCACCTCGCGGCGGCTGGTCTCGCTGGCGGAGCGGTCGATCTGCGCCGTCCGGTACGAGGTCCGCGCGCTGGACGGGCCGGCGCACGTCGTCGTGCGGTCCGAGCTGGCCAGCGGGGCGGTGACGCCCACGGGCGTGGACAACGACGACCCGCGCGTCGCGGAGTGCCTCGACAACGCCTTCGAGCCGCTGGTGCACGCCTCCGCGGCGACCGGCGGCACCCTCGCGGCCCGCACCCGACGGTCGGGCATCACGGTCGCGGCCGCGGTCGACCACGTGGTCGACCGCGGGCACGTCAGCTCCGACGCCGACGAGCACCGCGTCGTCACCACGGTCGCCGCCGACCTGGCCGCCGGCGGGGCCCTCGCGATCACCAAGGTGGTCGCGCACACCTGGTCGCTCGACGCGTGGGCGGGTTCCCTCGTCGGCCAGGCGTCCGCGGCGCTGGCCTCCGCCCTCGACCTGGGGTGGGAGGGCCTGCTGGCGGCGCAGCGCGGCGTGCTCGACGAGTTCTGGGCCACGGCCGACGTCGAGGTCGACGGCGACCCCGAGCTCCAGCAGGCGCTGCGCTACAGCGTCTTCCAGCTGTTCTGCTCCGCCGCCTGCATCTCCGGCGCCCCCGTCGGGGCCAAGGGCCTGACCGGCATGGGCTACAGCGGCCACACCTTCTGGGACGTCGAGGGGTTCGTGCTGCCGGCACTGACCCTGCTGCGCCCGGACACGGCGGCCCGCCTGCTGCGGTGGCGGGCGGAGACGATCGGCTCCGCCCGCGAGCGCGCCCGGACGCTGGGCCGGGCGGGCGCGGCGTTCGCGTGGCGCACCATCAGCGGGCCCGAGGTGTCGGCGTACTGGCCGGCGAGCACGGCGGCGATGCACGTCAACGCCGACGTCGCCCGCGCCTTCTGGCTGTACGAGAACGCCACCGGCGCCGACCTCGACGACGTCGGCGGCCTGCCGGTGCTGGTGGAGACGGCGCGGCTGTGGATGTCGCTGGGGCACGAGGACGCGGCCGGGGCGTGGCACCTGTTCGGCACGACCGGTCCGGACGAGTACACCGGCGTCGTCGACGACAACGTCTTCACCAACCTCATGGCGCGGGCCAACCTGCGGCGCGCGGCCGACGCCTGCCGCAGGTACGAGGCGCGGGCCGCGGAGCTCGGTGTGGACCACACCGAGACCGCCGCCTGGCGGGCCGCGGCCGACGCGGTCCACGTGCCGTGGGACGAGGGGCTGGGCGTGCACCCCATGAACGCCAACTTCACGTCGTACGAGGAGTGGCCCTTCGAGGAGCAGTGCGACGCCTACCCGGTGCAGGAGCACAACCACTACGCCACGTTCTACCGGCGGCAGGTGCTCAAGCAGGCCGACCTCGTCCAGGCGCTGTGGTGGTGCCGCGACGAGTTCACCGACGAGGAGGTGGCGCGCGACCTCGAGTACTACGAGGCGCGCACCGTGCGGGACTCCTCCCTGTCGGCCGCGGTGCAGGCGGTGGTGTGCGCGCAGGCGCAGCACCCCGACCTCGCCCTGCGCTACCTGCGCGAGTGCGCGCTCGTGGACCTGCGCGACGTCCGGCAGGGGACGGCCCAGGGGCTGCACCTGGCCTCGGTGGCCGGGGCCTGGCTGGCGCTCACCGCGGGTCTGGGGGGTATGCGCGAGGACCACGGGGACCTCGAGATCGCGCCGCTGCTGCCGTCGTCGCTGTCCCGCACGGCGTGGCACGTCACCTGGCGCGGCAGCGTGCTCCGCGTCGAGACGACGCAGCAGGGCACCACGCTCACGCTGGTGCGCGGGGAGGGGCCGATGACCGTCGTCGTCGACGGCGCCGCGCAGGCGGTCACGACCACCCCGGTGCGCGTGCCCCTGCGCGCGCCCACGCCGCTGCTCAGCGAGCCGCGGCAGCCGGCCGGGCGCGAGCCACGGACCTGACGCCCCGTCCGGTCCCATCCCGTCCAGTGAGATGACCGTTCCGCTGTACGGGACGAACGGAGCAGGATGCCGGCGTGGACACCTACACGCACGGGCACGCCGAACCGGTCCTGCAGTCACACCGCTGGCGCACCGCGGAGAACTCCGCCGCGTACCTGCTGCCGCACCTGCGCCCCGGGCTCGACCTGCTCGACGTCGGGTGCGGGCCGGGCACGATCACGGTCGACCTGGCCCGCCGGGTCGCGCCCGGCCGGGTGCTCGGCCTCGACGTCTCGGCCGACCCGCTCGGCGAGGCCCGGGACCTCGCCGGGCGGGAGGGCGTCGCGGTGACCTTCGCCGTCGGCGACGTGTACGCCCTCGACCTGCCCGACGACTCGGTCGACGTCGTCCACGCCCACCAGGTGTTGCAGCACCTCACCGACCCGGTGGCGGCGCTGCGCGAGATGGCCCGTGTCTGCCGCCCCGGCGGGCTGCTCGCCGTCCGGGACGTGGACTACGCCGCCACGTGCTGGTTCCCCGCCGACGCCGGCCTGGACCGGTGGCTGGAGCTCTACCACTCGGTCGCCCGCGCCAACGGCGCCGAGCCCGACGCCGGCCGGCGGCTGCTGTCCTGGGCGCACGCCGCGGGCCTGCGCGACACCACCGCGACGACCGGCTCCTGGTGCTACGCCTCACCGGCCGAGCGGGAGTGGTGGGGCCGCTCGTGGGCCGGCCGCGCGACGGCGTCGGCGTTCGCGGAGCAGGCCCTGGGCTACGGCCTGGCCACGCGGGACGAGCTCGAGGAGCTCGCCGCCGCGTGGCTGCGCTGGGCCGCCGCCGACGACGGCTGGCTCGCCATGCTGCACGGCGAGCTGCTGGTCCGCGTCTGAGCCCCGGGGGTGGCAGGGCACGGCCGTCCCTGCCGCCCCTCGGGCTCAGCCCTGGCGGGCGGCGTTGGCCTGCACGGCGGTGCTCACCCACTGCGCCAGGCCCGGCGCGACCCGCTCGTAGGTGGCCGTGAACCGCTCGTCCTCGACGTACATCCGGCCCAGTGCCGCGTGCACCTCCGGCGGGCAGTCGTAGAAGTTCCGCGTGACCTGCTGCCGGTGCTCCTCGGCGAGGTCCATCGCCTGCGGCGAGCCGGGCGCGACGCCGGCCCGCAGCGCCTCGGCCATCCGCCGCACCAGGTCCTCGCCCTCGGCCTTGATCCGGAGCCAGTCCTCCTTGGTGTAGGCCGCGGTCCGCCGCTTCGACTGGGCGTAGGCGTCGGTGTCGCCCCACCGCTCCTGCACCTCGGCCTCGTACTGCTCCGGGTCGTGCTCGCCGAACACCTCGAACCGCTCCTCCGGGGTCAGTGCGATCCCCATCTGCCTCGCCTCCATCTCCTTCTCGACGGCCGCGACCATCGCCTGTGTCCGCTCCAGCCGGTCCCGCAGCAGCCGGTGCTGCCGGCGCAGGTGCTCGGCGGGGTCGGCGGACGGGTCGTCCAGCAGGGCCGCGACCTCCTCGAGGGGGAACCCGAGCTCGCGGTAGAGCAGCACCTGGTGCAGCCGGTCCAGGTCCGCCGCCGAGTAGCGGCGGTAGCCGGCCGCGGTGCGTCCCGACGGCGACAGCAGCCCGATCCGGTCGTAGTGGTGCAGCGTGCGCACCGTGACGCCGGCCAGCGCCGCCACCTCGCCCACCTTCACCCCGGGTCCCTCCTCCCTGACGGCGACGAGTGCACAGCCTGACGCTGCGTCAGGGTCAAGCGCGATCGTCGCGTCAGGGCCGGGCGCGATCGTCGCGTCAGGGCCGGGCGCGGTCCCCGGACGGCGGAGGAGCAGCGCCTGGGCGAGGATGCCGGGGTGGCCGCTGAGGACGTCTCGCCCGAGGACCCCTTCCCCCGGCAGCGGGTGACCGTCCGGGGCACCGAGATGGCCTACGTCGACGTGGGTGAGGGCGACCCGATCGTCTTCCTGCACGGCAACCCGACGTCGTCCTACCTGTGGCGCAACGTGATCCCGCACGTGCAGCACCTCGGCCGCTGCATCGCGCCGGACCTGGTCGGCATGGGGGAGTCCGGGAAGCTGCCCGACCCGCAGCGGGGCACCTACTCCTTCGCCACGCACGCCGCGCACCTGGACGGGCTCCTCGAGGCGCTCGGGGTGGAGCGGCGGGTCACCTTCGTGCTGCACGACTGGGGCTCGGCGCTGGGCTTCTCCTGGGCGCACCGCCACCCCGAGGCGGTCCGCGGCCTGGCCTTCACCGAGGCGATCGTCACCCCGATGACCTGGGCCGACTGGCCGGCGGACGGCCGGAAGATCTTCCGGGCCATGCGCAGCGAGGACGGCGAGGTCGTCGTCCTCGACAAGAACGTCTTCGTCGAGCGGATCCTCCCGGCGTCCGTGCTCCGCGGACTCCCCCCGGAGGCGCACGAGCGCTACCGGCAGCCGTTCCGCGAGCGCGAGGACCGCTGGCCGACGCTGGAGTGGCCGCGCCAGCTCCCCATCGCCAACGTGCCGCCGGCCGTCCACGACGTCGTCGCGCGGTACGGGCACTGGCTGCGGACCAGCGCCGTCCCGAAGCTGTTCGTCGACGCCGAGCCCGGGTGGCTGCTGACCGGGCGGGCACGCGGGCTGGTGCGGAAGTGGCCGTCGGTCACCGAGGTGACCGTGCCGGGCTCGCACTTCGTCCCCGAGGACTCACCGCACGCGATCGGCCGGGCGCTGGCCGACTGGATCCCCACGCTGCCCTGAGCGGCTGCCGGGCCCGTCCGGGACGGCGCCCGGGCTGCGGCGGCAGGGTCGAGCACCGCCCGAGCCCCGTCCCCGGCGCGGAGGTCAGCGGCGGCGGGAGCGCTTGACCTCGTACATCGCCGCGTCGGCGCGGCGCAGCAGGCTGTCGGCGGTGTCACCCTGCCGGGAGAGGGCGACGCCGGTGCTCGAGCGCAGCGGCGGCCCGCCGTCGGTGGGGGTCGCGAGGGTGGCCGCGATCCGGTCGACCAGGCGCCGGGCGGCGTCCTCGGTGCCGGTGCCGGGGCACAGCACGACGAACTCGTCGCCGCCGATGCGGGCCACGGTGTCGCCCGGGCGCACCGCCCCCCGCAGCGCCGCGGCCATCCGCAGCAGGGCGGCGTCGCCGGCGGCGTGGCCGAGGGTGTCGTTGATGGCCTTGAACCCGTCGAGGTCGCAGTACAGCAGCGCGGCCGCCAGGCCCTCGCGCGCCTGGACCTGCAGCGCCTGCGCGAGCCGGTCCAGCAGCAGCGCCCGGTTCGGCAGGCCGGTGAGCGCGTCGTGCAGGGCGGCCTCGCGCAGCCGGGCCTCGAGCTCACGCTGGGCGGTCACGTCCATCATCGCGACGACGGCGCCCGTGGGCCGGCCCGCGGCGTCGCGGATGCGGGTTCCCGAGGCGCGCACCACGCGCAGGGGAGCGCCGGGCAGGTCGATCGCCATGTCGGCGTCGCGGACCCGGCCCTCGGCGTGGACGCGGGCCAGGGGGACCTCGGCCAGGCCGAGCCGGCGTCCGTCGGGGGTGCGCAGCCCGAAGGCCTCGACGACGTCCTCGGTGAGCCGGACGCCCTCGACCTGGCCGGCGTGCCCCTCGGGCAGCCCGTGCCACTGCCGCCCGAGCCGGTTGACCAGCGTGATGCGCCCGTCGGCGTCGGCGGCGACCACCCCGACCGGCAGCGCCTCCAGCAGCGCGCGGGTGAAGGCCTCGGAGCGGGCGGCGTGCGTCGCGGCGGCCCGGGCCTGGTCGCGGGCGGCGGCGTTGGCGGTGGCGAGGGCGGCGAGCTGGCGGGCCTGCCGGCGCCGCTGGAACAGCGCCACCACGACCGCGGCGAGGTCGGCCAGCCGGTCCCCGGTCCCGGGGGCGAAGGCGTGCGGCTCGGAGTCGAAGACGCACAGGGTGCCCACCGTCGCCCCGTCGACGACCAGCGGCGCGCTGGCGTAGGCGCGGACGCGGGCGCGGCGGCCGTCCACCCACGGGTTGCCCGCGTACCGCGGCTCGGCGGCGAGGTCCGGGTGCACCCGGACCCGCGGGCTCCCGGCGTTCATCGCCGCGCACAGCGACTCCTCGCGCGGCGACGAGGAGCCCAGGAACCCGTGCGGCACCAGCTGGTGCTGCTCGCAGGCGTCGAGCAGGTTGACCGTCGCGTACCGCACGCCCGCCAGGTCCGCGGCGACGCGCACGACGGCGGCCAGCTCGGCGTCCCGGGCGAGCGCGCGGACGTCGAGGTCGGCGGCGCCGGCGTCGCGGTCGGGCGGGGTGGAGACGGTCATGGCGGAGGCAACGGCCCTCGCGCCCGTCGTCCGCACCGCCCGGCCCGCGGCCGTCCCCCGATCAGGTGAGGGCGCGGACGGTCTCCACGGCGGCGAACACGGCGAAGACGACGAACAGCCCCGCGGCCACCCGGCGGATGAGCGCCACCGGCAGCCGGTCGGCCAGCGCCCTGCCGAGGAACACCGCGAGCCCCGAGACGGTCAGCAGCGCCGCCCACGCGCCGACGAACACCGACACCGGCGCGTCGAACCGGGCGGCCAGGCCCGCGGTGGCCAGCTGGGACAGGTCGCCCCACTCCGCGGCGAACAGCACGCCGAAGGAGATCGCGGCGGCGCGCAGGAACGACGTCCGCTCCCGGGCGTCGGCCGCCTCCCCGCCGTCCTCGGGCCCCTCGGACGCGCTGCGCCACAGCAGGACCGCCCCGACGAGGAACAGCACCGCCACGACGCCGCTGACCAGGGCCTCCGGCAGCAGCGACAGCAGGCTGCCCGCGGTGACGGCGATGGCGACCTGCAGGCCGAAGGCGGTGCCGACGCCGACGAACACCGGCAGCGGCGGGAACCGGGTGGCGAGGACCAGGCTGGCGAACAGGGTCTTGTCCGGGAGCTCGACCGGCAGGACGAGGGCGAACGCCGTCACGACGACGGACCAGACGATCACGGGTGGGTCTCTCTTCCGCTCGGCACGGCCGGGCGGGGGCGCACGCCTCCGACCGGCAGCGCGACGACTGCTCAGGCCGGAGGTCTCGCCCACCCGCGCGGGGCGCGGGCCCGCTGACCGGGCGGCTCCCGGGGGAGCGCGCCAGCGTGTCGACCAGCGGACGGGGGGCTACTCCCCTCCTCGGCCGCCCAGGCTAGTCGACGGGCCCCGTGAAACCCGGTGCGCCCGGGTGTGGGGCTCGTTACCGTCGTCCCGTGCCGTTCCGTTGACGCCCGTCGTCCGCCGTACCGCCGTCGCCCGCCCGGCCGCTGGCCCGCCTGGCCGTGGCCTGGACCGCGCTGTCCGGGCTGGCGCCCGTCTACCCGCTCTACGCGCTGCTGTTCCTCGACACCGGGCTGAGCCCAGCCCAGGTCTCGGGCCTGTTCGCGCTGTGGTCGGTCACCAGCCTGGTCGCCGAGGTGCCCACCGGGGTGCTGGCCGACCGCTGGTCGCGCCGCGGCGCGCTGGTGCTCGCCGGGGTGCTGGAGGCGGTCGGCTTCGTCCTCTGGACCGTGGCGCCCGGGCTGCCCGGCTTCGCCGCCGGGTTCGTCGTGTGGGGCGTGGGCGGCGCGCTGGTCTCCGGTGCCGCCGAGGCGCTGGTCTACGAGGCGCTGGCCGCCGTCGGCGCGGAGGAGGAGTTCGTCCGCGTCCAGGGCGCGATGACGGCGACCGAGCTTCTCGTGCAGGTGCCCACCGCGCTGCTGGCCGGCGTGCTCGTCGAGGCCGGCGGCTACGCGCTGGTCGGCTGGGCGAGCGTGGGGGTGTGCCTGGCCGCGGCGGCGCTGGCCACCCGTTTCCCCGAGACCACCCCCACCGGGGACGACGACGGCGGCCCGGGCCTGCGTGCCGCCGTGGGCGAGGCGCTGCGCCGGCCGTCCCTGCGGCTGACCGTGGTCGCCGTCGCGCTGCTCGGCGGGCTGGACGCGCTGGAGGAGTACTTCCCGGTCATGGCCCGCGACCGCGGCGTCCCCACCGAGCTGGTGCCCACCGCGGTGCTGGGGGTCGCACTGGCCGGCGCGGCGGGCGCGGCGCTGGCCGGCCGGCTGGGGCGGCTGCCGTCGCGGGCGCTGCCGGTCCTGCTGGCCGTCTCGGCGGCGCTGCTGGCGGCCGGGGCGCTCGCGGGGACGCCCGTCGCGCTGGCCGCCGTCGCGCTGTCCTACGGCCTGTACCTGGCGGTGCTGGTGGTGGGCGAGGCGCGGCTGCAGGAGCAGGTGCCCGGCGCGGCGCGGGCCACGGTCACCTCGGTCGCGGGCCTGGGCATCGAGCTGGCGTCGCTGCTGGTGTTCGCCGCCTGGGCGCTGGGCTCCGCGCTCGCCGTCGCGGCGCTGTTCCTCGCCGTCGTGCCGATCACGTGGTCGGCCTTCCGGCCGACACCGCGGCCAGGTGCCGTCCCCGAGCGGCGTTGAGCCCTGCCACGCCGTCCCGGCCGGGAGCCTCCGGCCCCGCGACCGGTCCGCCGTCCTCCGCAGGGCGGCTCGCCACCCGACGTGGCGCCCCTCCCTACCTGGCGGTGCGGCGGGCGATGCGGGCGGCGAAGACGCCGGCGGCGTGGCCGTTGTCGATGTTGCTGACCACGACGCCGGGCGAAGCCGAGTTCAGCATCGTCAGCAGCGCGCCGAACCCGCCGAACGAGCCCGGCTGACCGGTCGAGGTGGGCACCGCGACGATCGGCACGTCGGTCATCGCGCCCACCGTGCCGGCCAGCGAGGCGTCCAGGCCCGCGACCACGACCAGGCAGTCGACGTCGTCGAGCAGGGTGCGGTCGGTGAGCAGGGGGCGCAGCCGGCTGCCGCCGACGTCGTCGACCCGCACGACCTCGGTGCCGGTCACCCGCGCGACGAACGCGGCCTCGGCGGCCACCGAGGCGTCGGCGGTGCTCGCGCACAGGACGCCGACCCGGCCCAGCGGCTCGGGGATCGGCCCGACGGCGGCCGACATCGCCGCCGCGTCCACCGTGGTGGAGCCGTCGTACGCGGCGGCCAGCGCGACCAGCGTGTCGGCGCTGGCCCGGACGACCAGCGCGGGCCGGTCCGGGTGCGCCGCGCGGGTCTCCCGGACCAGGGCCAGCACCTGCTCGGTGGACCGGCCCACGCCCCAGACGACGTCGGGCTCGGCCGGCGCCGGGCGGGCCGGGGCGGCCGGGGGCGCCGGGGCGAGCGCGGGCTGGCCGGCGCTGCCGAGCGACAGCGGCGGGTCGGCCAGCAGCGCGGCGAAGCCGCCGACCGGGTCCAGCGGCGAGGACTGCACCGGGCCGACCTGCACCGACGCGCGCGCGGCCGGCCGGGCCGGCGCCGGCGGGGGCTCCGCGGGCGTGTCCGGGGCGCGGGTCTGGGTGACCGCCGACAGCCGGACGACGCGGTCGCGGCCGCTGCGCTTGGCGTCGTAGAGGACGCCGTCGGCGGCGGCGAACAGCGTGCGGCGGTCGTCGCCGCGGGTGGCCGAGGCGATGCCGACGCTGATCGTCACCGGCACGGGCAGGCCCAGCGCGGTCCAGTCGTGCGCGGCGACGGCGCGGCGGATCCGCTCCAGTGCCCGCTCGGCCTGCTCGGCGGTGGTGTCGGGCAGCAGCACGACGAACTCGTCGCCGGCCCACCGGCACACCTCGTCGGTGTCGCGGCACCCGGCCAGCAGCAGGTCGGCGACCGCGCGCAGCACCGCGTCGCCGCCGGGGTGCCCGACGGCGTCGTTGATGGCCTTGAACCGGTCGACGTCGACGACCGCCAGCGCCGGCGTGGTGCCCGCGCTGAGCAGCCCGTCCAGCCGCGCCTCGGCGTAGCGCCGGTTGGGCAGGTGGGTGAGCGGGTCCTCGTAGGCCTGGCGGCGCAGCTGCCCGGCGGCGCGCTCGTTCTCCAGCAGGCTCTTGCGCCGGCCGAACAGCTCGACCCAGCGGGTGCGCCGCTCGTCGACCCGGTCCAGCTCGTCGGCGAGGTAGGCCTGCAGGTAGGGCAGCGCGCGGCCGGCGTCGTCGAGCTCGGCGTGCAGCGTGCACAGCTCGCGCAGCGCCGCCCGCCGCAGCCGGGGCAGGCCGTGCTCGGTCGCCAGCGCCAGCGCCCGGGCCAGCTGCTCGTCGGCGCTGCGGCCGTCGCCCTGGCGGCGCAGCGCCCGGCCCAGCCCCAGCAGCGCCGAGGCGAGCAGTGCGCGGTCGCCGGTGGCACTGGTGGTGCGGACGGCGGCGCGCAGCGGCCCGGCCGCGGCGGCGGGCTCGCCCAGCCCGACCAGCGCCCAGCCGTGCACCACCTGCGCGGCGACCACGCCGTCGGCGTCCGGCGGCAGCTGGGCCAGCGCCTGCTCGGCCAGCTCGCGGGCCTCGGCGAAGTGGGTCCCGGCGGCCTCGGGCTCGCCGTCGTCGAGCAGCGCCTCGCCCAGCTCCGCGCACAGCGCGCCCAGGCACGTGGCCGCCCGCGCCACCAGCACGTCGGGGTCGGCGTCGTCGGGGCCGAGCGTGCCCTGCCCGGCAGCCGCGGCGGCCGTCTCCAGGGAGCGGCGCTGGTAGTCCAGGGCCAGCGGCATGAGCTCGAGGTCGGCGAGGACGCCGGCCAGCGTGCCGAGGGTGTCGACGAGCAGCGCGTCGGGCGGGAGCGCGGGGTCGAGCAGGCTGGCGGCCTCGACCGCCTCGTCCATCGCCGCGTCGATCCGCCGCGACAGCAGCTCGATGCGGGCGTGCCGGGCCAGGCCCGCGGCGCGCTGGACGGCGTCGTCGGTGGCGTCGAAGGCCGCCTTGGCCGAGCGCACCAGGGCGATGGCCTCGGCGGCGTGCGCGGCCGACTCCGAGCGCGGGTCGCCGTCGCCGGAGGCCCGGTCGGCGGCGCGGTCGTCGCCGCGCTCGAGCAGACCCGCGACGCCGGCGTGCAGGTCCAGCGACTCGGTCGCCTCCGGCGCGTCCAGCGGCTCGCCGACCAGGGTGAAGCCGGCGACGCGCAGCCGGCGGACCAGCAGCTCGGCGCGCAGGGTGTCGGCCCAGGCGCGGCCGAGGGAGGGTTCGCCGTCGTGCCCGGTGGCGGCGCCGGACGGCCCGGCCCCGTAGGGCGTCGACGGGTCGACGACCGACAGCAGCCGCTCGGCGTCGTCGAGCTGCCAGTTGGCGAGGGCGGCGGTCACCCGGTGGTGCAGGGCTCCCGGTGGCACCACCGCACTGTGCACGCCGTCGTGCGGTTCCACGGGGAGCGCGGGCCGGGCGCGCCGTGTGGCGCCGGTCCCGTCGCCCGTCGCGTCACTGGCGTCCCAGGCGCGGCCGGCGCTCACGACGGCGTCCCCTCGGCCGCGTCGCCGGCGGGCCCGCCGTCCCCCGTGCTCCCGTCGGCCGTGCTCCCGTCGGCCGTGCTCCCGTCCACGAGGCCCGGCGCGCGGACCCGGTTGCGCCCGCCCCGCTTGGCGGAGAACAGGTGCAGGTCGGCGGTGTCGAACAGCGAGCGCCAGCCGACCGGCGCGGTGTCGTCCTCGGCCGCGGGCGCGGTGGCCACGCCGATGCTGACGGTGATCGGCTCGGGGAGCGCGAGGTCGGCCCAGTCGGCGTCGGCCACGGCGGCGCGCAGCCGCTCGGCGGCGGCGACGGCCTGGGCGGGGCTGGCCGTGGGCAGGACGACGAGGAACTCGTCGCCGGCCCAGCGGTAGACCTCGTCGCCGACGCGGCTGTGCTCGCGCAGCAGCGTCGCCACCCGGCGCAGCACCTCGTCGCCGTGCGAGTGGGAGGTGTCGTCGTTGACCTCCTTGAACCGGTCGACGTCGACGACGGCCAGCGACAGCGGCTCGGCGCCCAGCCGCAGCCCGGCCAGCCGGCGCTCGGCGCTGCGCCGGTTGCCCAGCCCCGTCAGCGGGTCCTCGAGGGCGTGCCGGCGCAGCACGGCGGCCTGCCGCTCGACCTCGCGCAGCCGGCTGCGGCGGACGAACATCTCCGCCCACAGCTCCCGGCTGCGCGCGTGCGCCCGGCCGGTGTCCGCGCGGTAGGCGTCCAGCCAGTGCAGCGCCTCGGCGGGCCGGCCCATCGCGGCGGTGGCCTGGCCGAGCTCGAGCAGGCACTGCCGGTAGCGGCGCCGGTCGGCGGTGGCGGCGAAGGCCCCCGCGGCGTCGACGAGCAGGTCGGCGGCCTCCTCGCCGTGCCCGCCGCCGGTGTGCACCTGCGACAGCCGGGACAGCAGCCGGGACAGGGCCAGGTCGGCGTAGCCGCGCAGCCAGGTGCTGCCGGCGCGGTGCACCCGCCGGTGCACGCTGCGCAGGGGGCCGAGGGCGTCGTCGAGGTCGTCGTGGCAGGCCAGCGCCCAGGCCTGGACGACGTCGAGCAGGGCGAGGTCGCCGGGATCGGGCTCGACGTCGAGCGCGCGGGCGTCGTCGGCGCAGGCCAGTGCGGCACCGGCCAGCTCGCGGGCCCGCCCGGCCTCGCCGCGGCGGCGCAGCGTCTGGGCCAGCTCGGTGTTCTGCTGGGCGCGCAGCTGCAGCAGCTGCCACCGGTCGGCGGGGTCGGCCAGCGCGGCGGCCACCCGGTGCCCGCGCTCGGCTTGCGCCACGGCGAGCTCCTCGAGGTCCAGCGCGGTGAGGGTGAGCGACAGCCACAGGTGCGCCTGGGACAGCGCGCGCGAGGGCTCCTCGGCGGGAGGGGACAGCTGCTCGGTGAGCAGGCTCGCGTCGACGGCGAGCAGCATCGCGGCGTCCGGGTGGTCGGCGGTCGCCTCGACGTGCGCCAGGTAGGCCAGGACCAGGGCCGTCGAGGCCGACGGGGGACAGGCGCCCAGCGCGTCGCGCGCGGCGGCCACCTCGGCGCCGGTGGCGTCCCGGTCGCC
Organism: Geodermatophilus arenarius; assembly: GCF_042654585.1. Lineage (NCBI taxonomy): Bacteria > Bacillati > Actinomycetota > Actinomycetes > Geodermatophilales > Geodermatophilaceae > Geodermatophilus > Geodermatophilus arenarius. Next base: position 63,880 of record NZ_JBHSGR010000017.1, on the reverse strand, counting down.
GTCGAGCAGGCCGCGGCGGGCGCCCAGCGCGTGCCGCCAGGCCGCCCAGCGGGGGTCGCTCGCCGCGCCGAACGCGGCCTCGGCGTCGTCGAGCCCGTCCCGGAAGGCGTCGGCGTCGTCCCGGCTGCTCGCGGTCAGCAGGCGCCGCAGTGCAGCATCGAGGTCACCGTCGGTGACGGGTGCGGGGCCGGGGGTCACGCATCCCTCCTCCTCGACGCCGGGTGGCCGGCCGCACGGGCCGGCGGCGAGGCAGTTCCCCCCGGACCCGGACTGCGCCCCGGCCCGACCGCACTACCCTCGTCGGGTGCCCCAGACGCCTCCGACGCGGTTCGCCTATCTCGGGCCCGAGGGTACCTTCGCCGAAGCCGCGCTGAGCAGCGCCGTTGCCCCCGGGGAGGGAGTGCGCCGGCCCGCGGCCAGCGTCGCGGCCGCGCTGGCGGCGGTCCGCGCCGGGGACGCCGACGTCGCCCTCGTGCCGCTGGAGAACTCGGTCGAGGGCTCGGTCCCGGCCACGATGGACGGCCTGACCGACGGCGACCCGCTGGTCATCACCCGCGAGGTGTTCCTCCCCGTCTCCTTCGTCCTCGCCGCGCGCCCGGGCACCCGGCTCGGCGACGTCCGCGCCGTCGTCAGCCACCCGCACGCGCTGGCGCAGACCGCGCGCACGCTGGCCGAGCGGCTGCCCGGCGTCCCGACGCTGCCGGCCTCCTCCACCGCGGCCGCGGCCCGGGCGGTCGCCGAGGGCGGGTCCGACGCCGCGGTGTGCGCGCCGATCGCCGCCGAGCGGTACGGGCTGGTCCCGCTGGCCGACGACGTGGCCGACTTCCCCGGTGCGGTCACCCGCTTCGTGCTCGTGTCCCGCCCCGGGGCGCTGCCGGAGCCGACCGGTGACGACAAGACCTCGCTGGTCGCCGTCGTCGCCGACCGCACCGGCGCGCTGCTCGACGTCCTGCGCGAGTTCGCCGTCCGCGGGATCAGCCTCACCCGCATCGAGTCCCGGCCCACCCGCGACCGGCTGTGGGTCTACTCGTTCTCGCTGGACTGCGAGGGGCACGTCGCCGAGGCGCGGGTGGGGGAGGCGCTGGCCGCGCTGCACCGGGTCTGCGAGGACGTGCGCTTCCTCGGCTCCTACCCGCGCGCCGACGGCCGCACCAACCGGCCGGTGCCCGCCGAGGCCGCCGACGCCAGGTTCACCGAGGCGGGCGAGTGGCTCGCCCGCCTGCGCGCCGGCGAGGTCTGACGGAGGACCCTCCTGCCCCCACCGCCCGCAGGCCCGCGGCGGGTCCCTGCGGAGGGGCGGTCAGGCGGGTTCCAGCTCGCGCTCGGGGGCGGTGGCGCGGCGGCGGGACAGGCGGCTCGGCCACCAGGTGCGGTCACCGAGCAGCGCCACCGCCGACGGCACCAGCAGCGAGCGGACGACGAAGGTGTCGAGCAGCACGCCGAACCCGACGAGGAACGCCAGCTGGGTGAGGAACAGCAGCGGCAGCACCGCCAGCGCCCCGAACGTCGCGGCCAGCACCATCCCGGCGCTGGTGATGACCCCGCCGGTGACGGCCAGCGCGCGCAGGACGCCGTCGCGGGTGCCGTGCCGCGCGGACTCCTCCCGCGCCCGGGTCATGAGGAAGATGTTGTAGTCGATCCCCAGGGCGACGAGGAACACGAACCCGATGAGCAGGATGCCGGGGTCGCTGCCCGGGAAGCCGAAGACGCCGTCGAACAGCAGCGCGGCGACGCCGACCGTCGCGCCGACGCTGAGCACCACGGTCGCCACCAGCAGCAGCGGCGCCACCAGCGAGCGCAGCAGCAGCGCCAGGACGACGGTGATCACCACGAGCACGCTCGGCACGATCACGCGCAGGTCGCGCGCGGCGGTCTCCCGGGCGTCGAGGTTGCTCGCGGTGTCGCCGCCGACGAGCGCGGCCGGGTCGGCGTCGTCGAGCGCGGACCGCAGGTCCTGGACGACGTCGATGGCCTCGGTGCTGTCGGCCGGGACGGCGAGGGTGACGTCGAGGCGCACCAGCCCGTCGACGACGAGCGGGTCGCCGCCCGGCTGGCCGCCGGTGAACGGGACGGCCGACGCCACGCCCTCGGTGGCCGCGGCGACCTCGGCGACCCCCGGCCACGTCCCCTCCGGCGTGACGACGACGGTGGGGCTGCCCGAGCCGGCGTCGAAGTGGCGGGCCAGCGCCTCCTGCCCGTCGACGCCGTTGGACCCGCCGCGGATGGCGTCGCTGAAGGTGATGCCGCTCGCGTCGTACGTGGGCGCGAACACCGCCGCGGCGACCAGCGCCAGCGTGCTGAGGGCCAGGACGCGCCGCGGCCGGCGGCCGACCAGCGCCGCGACCCGCCGCCACCCGCGGCCCTCGCGCGGCTGGTCGCCGACGTGCGGGCGGAACGGCCAGAACGCCGCCCGCCCGAGCAGCGCGAGCGCGGCCGGCAGGAAGGTGAGCGCGGCGACGACGGCGAGCGCCACGCTGACCGCCGAGATCGGCCCGAGCCCGCGGTTGGACGCGAGGTCGGAGAACAGCAGGCAGAGGACGCCGAGGACGACGGTCGCGCCCGAGGCCACGATCGGCTCCCACGAGCGGCGCAGCGCCACGCGGATCGCGGTGAACCGGGACGGCTCGCGCTGCAGTTCCTCGCGGAAGCGGGCGACCAGCAGCAGCCCGTAGTCGGTGGCCGCGCCGACGACCAGGATCGCCGCGATGCCCTGGCTCTGGCCGTTGACGGTGATCAGGTCGGCGTCGGCGAGCAGGTAGGCGACCGCGTTGCCCGCGGTGAGCGCCAGGCCGGCGGTGCCGATGACCAGGAAGGGCAGCAGCGGGCTGCGGTAGACCACCAGCAGGATGAGCAGCACGACGCCGAAGGCCGCGGCCAGCAGCAGCCCGTCGATGCCGGCGAAGCCGTTCGCGAAGTCGGCGAAGATGCCGCCCGGTCCGGTGACGAACGCGTCGGTGCCGTCGACGGCGATCGCGGCGCGCAGGTCCTCGACCACGGCCACGATCTCGTCGCCCAGCTCGGGGGTCAGCGGCAGCACCGCCTGCACCGCCTCGCCGTCCTCCGACGGGATCGGCGGCGAGGCCTGCCCGGCCAGGGCGCCGGCGTCCTCGGCGACCGCGGTGGCCTCGGCGAGCGCCCGCCCGACGGCGTCGAGGGTGGCCGGGTCGAGAGGCCCGTCGGCCTCCCACAGCAGGACCGCCGGGATGGCCTCGGTGGGGGAGAAGGCCTGGGAGAGCTCCGCGACGCGCGTGGACTCCGCGCTGTCGGGGAGGAAGGCGGCGGTGTCGTTCTCCTGCAGGCCGGTGAGCTGCCCGCTCAGCGAGCCGAGCGGGCCGGCGGCGCCCAGCCAGGCCAGCAGGACGAGCAGGGGGAGCAACCAGCGGACCCGACGGGCCATGGTGAGATCCTCTCGGGGGCCGATAATCTCGGTGTTCGAGACATTAGGGGGTGGGTCGATGGTGCGCAACGACGGCGAGCGGGCGGAGGTCCCCCTGCTGCTGCGGCGGCTCACGGTGGAACTCGACGCCGTCGGACAACGCTTCGCCGACAGGCACGGTCTCGGACGCACCGACGTCCGCGCCGTCATCGCGATCATGGACGCCGCCCGGGCCGGGGAGCCGCTGACCGCGGGCGGACTGGGCGCCGCGGTGGGGCTGAGCTCGGCGTCGGTGACCGCGCTGGTGGACCGGCTGGAGCGGGCCGGTCACGTGCAGCGCGTGCGCGACCCGGCCGACCGGCGCCGTGTCGTCCTGCAGATGACCGCGCCGACGACGGCTGCCGGCGCCGCCCACTTCGGCGGGCTGCAGCGGGAGCTGCTCGCGGCCCTGGAGGACTTCACCGACGCCGAGGTCGCCGTCGTCCGCCGCTGGCTGACCGCGATGACCGACGTCGTGGCCCGCCACGCCCGGGCCTAGGGAGTGACCCGCGCGGACCGGGCGCCGTCCTCCGCGTGTGCACGCACCGTGCCGCGGCCCACCCGCGGACCGCGGTGCGTGCACACGGCGTCAGAGGTACAGGCCGGTGGACTCCTCGATCCGCTCCGCGGCGACGGCGTGCACGTCGCGCTCGCGCAGGATGATCAGCTCCTCGCCGTGGACCTCGACCTCGTGCTGGTCCTCGGGGGAGAACAGCACCTGGTCGCCGACCTTCACCTGCCGCACGCTCGAGCCGACGCCGCGCGCCTCGCCCCACACCAGCCGCTTGGCGACCTGCGCGGTCGCGGGGATGAGGATGCCGCCGGTCGAGCGCCGCTCCCCGTCCTCCCTGCGCAGGGCCACGAGGATCCGGTCGTGCAGCATCTTGATCGGCAGCCCGCTGCCCCTGGCGACGTCGGATGGCACGGTGATCACGGTACGCGGTGGTGAGGTGCTGGAACGGCCCCGTCCAGGGGCCCGCCCCGAGCGTGCGGGGGGTGAGGGGGACGGGGTCCTCCCGTCATCCCCAGCCCAGCTCGTGCAGGCGCTCGTCGTCGATGCCGAAGTGGTGGGCGATCTCGTGGACGACGGTGACCGTCACCTCCTCGACCACCTCCTCGGCGGTCGAGCAGACGTCGCAGATGGCCTCGCGGTAGATCATGATCCGGTCCGGCAGCGCGCCGCCGTACTGCCAGCCGCGCTCGGTCAGCGCGTACCCCTCGTAGAGGCCCAGCAGGTCCGGCTCGTCCTCGTTGCGGTCCTCCACCAGCACGACGACGTTGTCGAGCAGGGCCATCAGGTCGGCCGGCACCGCGTCCAGCGCGTCGGCGACCAGGGACTCGAAGACCTCCCGGGGGAGCGGCCTCACCAGCTGGTGGGCAGGGGGCGGCCCTCCTCGTAACCGGCCGTGCTCTGCACCCCCACCACCGCCCGCTCGTGGAACTCGTCGACGGTGCGGGCCCCGGCGTAGGTGCACGACGAGCGCACCCCGGCGACGATCCCGTCGACCAGGTCCTCCACGCCGGGCCGGGCGGGGTCGAGGTACATCCGCGACGACGAGATGCCCTCCTCGAACAGCGCGGCGCGGGCGCGGTCGAAACCGCTCTGCTGCGCCGTCCGCGCCTTGACCGCGCGCGCCGAGGCCATCCCGAAGGACTCCTTGTACAACCGGCCGCTGCCGTCGTCGTGGATGTCCCCGGCGCTCTCGTAGGTGCCGGCGAACCAGGAGCCGACCATCACGTTGGCCGCGCCGGCGGCCAGCGCCAGGGCGACGTCGCGGGGGTGGCGCACCCCGCCGTCGGCCCACACGTGCTTCCCCAGCCGGCGGGCCTCGGCGGCGCACTCCTCGACGGCGGAGAACTGCGGCCGGCCGACGCCGGTCATCATCCGCGTGGTGCACATGGCGCCCGGGCCCACGCCGACCTTGACGACGTCGGCCCCGGCCGAGACCAGGTCGCGGGTGCCCTCGGCGGTGACCACGTTGCCCGCCACCACCGGCACCGACCCGGCCACCGACCGGGCCGCGCGCACCGCCTCGACCGCCTTCTCCTGGTGGCCGTGCGCGGTGTCGACGACGAGCACGTCGACCCCGGCGGCCAGCAGCGCGGACACCTTGCCCGCGACGTCGCCGTTGATGCCGACGGCGGCCGCGGTGAGCAGCTGCCCCTGCGCGTTGACCGCGGGCGTGTAGACCGTCGAGCGCAGCGCGCCCTTGCGGGTGATGACGCCGACCAGCCGCTCGCCCTCGACCACCGGCGCGGCGCTGACCCGCTCCTCGGACAGCACGTCGAAGACCTTCGGCAGCTCGGTGCCGGCCGGGATGGTCAGCGGGTGCTCGGCCATGACCTGCGAGAGCTGGCTGAACCGGTCCACGCCCTGGCAGGCGCCGTCGGTGACGACGCCGACGGGCACGCCGTCCTCGACCACCACCACGATGCCGTGCGCGCGCTTGGTCATCAGCGACAGCGCCTCGCCCACGGTCGAGCCGGGGGACAGGGTGATCGCGGTGTCGTAGACGGGGTGCCGGGCGTGCACCCAGGAGACGACCTCCCCGACGACGTCGACGGGGATGTCCTGCGGCAGCACCGCGAGGCCGCCGCGGCGGGCGATCGTCTCGGCCATCCGCCGGCCGCTGATGGCGGTCATGTTCGCGACGACGACCGGGATGGTCGTGCCCACCCGGTCCGGCGTGGTCAGGTCGACCTCGAGCCGGGAGCCGACGGTGCTGTGGTTGGGCACCATGAACACGTCGGCGTAGGTCAGGTCGGTGGGCGGGCGCTGACCGTCGAGGAACCGCATGCCCCCGAGTGTCCCAGCCCCTGCCCCTCGCGGGGTGCACGTCGTCGCGTGCGCGGGGTGATCACCGGCGGCCCACCTACGATCGAGGCGTGATCGACCTGCGCCTGGTGCGCGAGCACCCCGACGTCGTCCGTGCCAGCCAGCGCGCCCGCGGCGCCGACGAGTCCCGGGTCGACGCGCTCCTGGCCGCCGACGAGGCCCGCCGCGCCGCCGTCAAGCGCGCCGACGACCTGCGCGCGGAGCAGAAGGCGGCCTCGCAGGCGGTGCGCGGCGCGTCGAAGGAGGAGCGCCCCGCCGTCCTGGAGCGGGCGAAGGCGCTCGCCGCCCAGGTCAAGGAGGCCGAGGAGGCCCAGCGCGCGGCCGACGCCGCGCTGCGCGAGGCCCACCTGGCCATCCCGAACGTGGTCCACGACGACGTCCCGCCCGGCGGCGAGGACGACGCGGTCACCCTGCGCACCGTGGGCGAGGTGCCGTCCTACGACTTCGAGGTGCGCGACCACCTGCAGGTCGGCGAGGCGCTCGGCGCCATCGACATGGAGCGCGGCGCGAAGGTCTCCGGCGCCCGGTTCTACTTCCTCACCGGCCCCGGCGCGCTGCTCGAGTTCGCCCTCGCCCAGCTGGCGATCACCCGCGCGGTGGCCGCCGGGTTCACCCCCGTCGTCGCGCCGGCGCTGGTCAAGCCCGAGGCGATGGAGGGCACCGGCTTCCTCGGCGAGCACGACGAGGAGGTGTACCGGGTCGAGCGCGACGACCTGTACCTCGTCGGCACCTCGGAGGTGGCGCTGGCCGGGATGCACGCGAACGAGGTGCTCGACCTGTCGGCGGGACCGCGCCGCTACGCCGGCTGGTCGTCCTGCTTCCGCCGCGAGGCCGGCTCCTACGGCAAGGACACCCGCGGGATCATCCGGGTGCACTGGTTCGACAAGGTCGAGATGTTCAGCTTCTGCCGGCCCGAGGAGGCCGCCGCCGAGCACCTGCGGCTGCTCGCCTGGGAGGAGGAGTTCCTCCAGGCGCTCGAGCTGCCCTACCGGGTGGTCGACATCGCCGCCGGCGACCTGGGCACCAGCGCCGCCCGCAAGTACGACATCGAGGCCTGGTTCCCCAGCCAGGGCACCTACCGCGAGCTGACCAGCACCTCGGACTGCACCACCTTCCAGGCCCGCCGGCTGGCCATCCGCCACCGCGACGAGGACGGGCGGCCGCGGACGGCGGCCACGCTCAACGGCACGCTGTGCGCCATCGCCCGCACCATCGCCTGCCTGCTCGAGGTGCACCAGCGCGCGGACGGCTCGGTGCACGTGCCGGCGGCGCTGCGGCCGTGGCTGGGCGGCCACGAGGTCCTCGCCCCCGGCATGACCCTGGCCGCGCCGGTGCCCGCGTGAGCAGCCAGCCGCCGGCCGCGCTCCCGGTCCCCGGGGCGGCGGTGCCGGAGGCCGGTGACGTCGTCGACCTCGGCGGCGTGCTCGACGAGCTCGGGACGTGGCGGCCACGCCTGGTGGCCACCGACCTCGACGGCACCCTGCTCGACTCCTCCGGCGAGGTCAGCCCCCGCACCCGCGCGGCGCTGGACGCCTGCTGGGCCGCCGGCATCCCCGTCGTCGGGGTCACCGGCCGCGGGCCGCGGCTGGTCGACAGCGTGCGGGCGGCGCTCGGCGGCCGCGGCATCGCCGTCCTCGCGCAGGGCGGCTACGTCGTCGACCTCGAGCGCGACGAGGTGCTGCGCACCGTGGGCCTGCCGCGCTCGCAGGCCGAGGCCGTCGTCGCCCGGATCGAGGAGGTGGCGGGGGACCTCGTGCTCGCCGTCGAGGACGCCGCCGAGCAGGCCGAGGCCCGGGCGGCGCTGCGCGTGCAGCACGGCTTCGACTGGCCCTACCCCGAGCCCGCGCACCTGCTGCCCCGGCACTCGGTCCTCCCCGAGGGGGCGGTGCTCAAGGTGTTCCTCCGCTCGTCCACGCTCGGGCAGGACGAGCTGCTGGCCCGCGCCCGGCGCGTCGTCGACCCGGCCGAGGCCGAGCTGACCCACGCCGGCCTCGGCTTCATCGAGGTGCTGCCGCCGGGCGTCACCAAGGCCACCGGCCTGGCCGTCGCCCTCGACCACCACGGCGTGGACCTGGGCGACGTCCTGGTCTTCGGGGACATGCCCAACGACCTGCCGATGATCGGCGCGGTCACCGACGCCGGCGGGCACGCGGTCGCGGTGGCCAACGCGCACCCGGCCGTCCGCGCGGCCGCCCGGGGCCGCACCGGCGGGCACGACGCCGACGGCGTGGCCCGCTACCTCGAGGCGGTGCTGGCCGGTGTCTGACTGGCGCCCGCGGCTGATCGCCAGCGACATGGACGGCACGCTGCTGCGCTCCGACGACACCGTGAGCCCGGCGACCGTGGCCGAGCTGGAGCGGTGGCGGGCCGACGGCGTCCCGGTCGTCCTGGCCACCGGCCGCCCGCCGCGGTGGATGCACCGCATCCGTCAGGTCCTGGGCCGGGGCACCGCGGTGTGCTGCAACGGCGCGGTGCTGCTGGACCTGGAGACCTTCGAGATCCTCGAGGAGGAGGCGCTCCCGCCCGCCGTGCTCGCCGACGTCACCGAGGGCCTGCGCCGGGTGCGGCCGGACACCTGGTTCGCCGTCGAGTACGGCCTGGAGTTCCGGCACGAGCCGGTCTACCGGCCGCGCTGGGACGTCGACGCGCCCGGCGTCGCCGAGGCGCCGCTGGAGGAGATCGTCGCCGTGCCCGCGGCCAAGCTGCTGGCCCGCCACGAGGACATGGGCCGCGACGAGTTCGTCGCCCTGGTCGAGGACGTCGTCGGCGACCGCGCGACGGTCACCAACTCCTCGTCCGACGCGCTCGCGGAGATCTCCGCCCGCGGCGTCACCAAGGCCACCGGGCTGGCGCGGGTCGCCGCCCGGCACGGCGTCGGCCCGGGCGACGTCGTCGTGTTCGGGGACATGCCCAACGACATCGCGGCCTTCGACTGGGTCCGCGAGGGCGGCGGCCGGGCCGTCGCGATGGCGCACGCCCACCCGGACCTGCTCGCCGCCGCCACCGACGTCACGGGCACCAACGACGACGACGGCGTGGCCGCCTTCCTCGCCTCGCTCTGAGCCGGCTCAAGCCCGCGGCCGGGCTGCCGATGTGGAACGCGACCGATCGCGCGCCACGGAGGGCAGCACATGAGCACCACCCCGACCCGCGTCCCGCAGACGCCTCCTGCCGAGTCCGTGACGGGAGGGTGGGGGCTGCGCACGCGACTGCTGGGCGCGATCCTCGTCGTCGCCCTGACGACGATCGGCATCGGTGCCTTCGGTATCGACCGGATGGCCAGCCTCAGCGACCGGGCCGACCGGGTCTACAGCGACGGCGCGCTGCCGGTGGCCGGCCTGCAGCAGCTGCAGGTCGACTGGTGGCAGCTCATGACCCACACCGCGCGGGCCAACATCGTGACCCTGCCGGCCGAGAGCCGCGCCTCCGCGCAGCAGAAGGCCGGTGAGACCGCGCAGACGCTCACCGAGGACACCGCCGCGGCGGCCGAGCTGCCCATGTCGGCGGAGACCCGCGCGTCCTACGAGGAGTTCGTCGGCGCCTCGCAGGCCTACCTCGCCGACCTGCAGCTGCTGGTCGCCGGCGCGACCCCGACCGGCAGCACCCTGCCCCTGGCGGAGCAGCAGGCGATCATCACCCGCCTCAACGCCAACGAGGCCGTGATCGCCGACTCCCTCGCCGCGGCCACCGAGACCGCCCGGGTCGACGCCGAGGCGACCGCCACCGACGCCGCCGACGCCTACGCCGCCGCCCGCACCCTGACCCTCGTGATCATGGCCCTGGGTCTGGTCGTCGCGATCGTGCTCGCGGTCCTCGTCGCCCGCAGCGTCACCCGGCCGGTCGAGCGGATCCGCGAGGTGCTCGGCAAGGTCGCCGGCGGCGACCTGCGGGTCCGCGCCGGCGAGGCCGGCGGCGGCGAGCTCGGCGAGGTCGCCCGCTCGCTGGACCGGACGCTGGACTCCCTCAGCGGCGTGCTCGTGCTCGTCCGCGACTCCGCCGGCCGGCTGCAGGGTGCCTCCACCCGGCTCGACTCCGCCGCCAGCGGCATCGCCGAGTTCTCCCGCGCCGCCTCCGACCAGACCGACGCCGTCGTCGCCTCCGCCGGTGAGGTGGCCGCCAGCGTCGACACCGTCGCCACCGGCTCCTCGCAGATGGAGACCGCGATCCGGGAGATCGCGCACAACGCCGCCGAGGCCGCCCGCGTGGCCGGTCAGGCCGTGGACGTCGCCGAGACGACGACCCGCACGGTCGGCAAGCTCGGCGACTCCTCGCAGGAGATCGCCACGGTCGTGAAGCTGATCAACGGCATCGCCGAGCAGACCAACCTGCTGGCGCTCAACGCCACCATCGAGGCCGCGCGCGCCGGGGAGGCCGGCAAGGGCTTCGCCGTCGTGGCCAGCGAGGTCAAGGAGCTCGCGCAGGAGACCGCCCGGGCGACCGAGGACATCTCCCGCCGGGTCGAGGCCATCCAGGCCGACACCGCCGGCGCCGTCGAGGCGATCAGCCGGATCAGCGCCGTCATCGGCGAGATCAACGACTTCCAGGCCACGATCGCCGCGGCGGTCGAGGAGCAGACGGCGACCACCAACGAGATGAACCGCAACGTGGCCGAGGCCGCGGGCGGCTCGCGGGACATCGCCACCGCGATCGGCGGGCTGGCCGCCGGCACCCAGCAGACCGGCGCCCGGGTCGCCGACGCCCAGCGCGCCGCGGCCGAGCTCGCCCGCATGAGCGGCGAGCTGCAGGAGGCGGTGGCCCGCTTCGCGGTCTGACCCAGGGCCCGCACCACAGCGGCCCGGTCCCGCCGTCCGCGCGCGGACGGCGGGACCGGGCCGCTGTCGCGTCTAGAGGTACTGGCCGCCGCCGGGGCGGTGCTCGGACGTGCCGCCGGGCAGCGCCCGCCCGCGCCGGATCTCCTCCAGCTGGGCCCGGGCGGCCATCTGCTGGGCGAACAGCGCCGTCTGGATGCCCTGGAAGACGCCCTCCAGCCAGCCGACGAGCTGGGCCTGGGCGATCCGCAGCTCGGCGTCCGACGGGGTCTCGCCCTCACCGAAGGGCTGGGTGATCCGGCGCAGCTCCTCGGACAGCTCGGGCGCCAGGCCCTGCTCGAGCTCCTGGACCGACGAGGTGTGGATGTCCCGCAGCCGGGCCCGGCTGGCGTCGTCGAGGGGCGCGGCGCGGACCTCCTCGAGCAGCTGCTTGATCATCGTGCCGATCCGCATGACCTTGGCGGGCTGCTCGACCATCTCGCCGACGGTGGGCGGGCCGTCGCCGTCGCCGTCCGGGCCGCCGGTGGGCACGGGCATCGTGCCGACCGGACGCCCGTCGGGACCCACGACGACGACCTGCTGCGGACGCTCCATGCCGTTCCCCGGTGCCGTCATGCCTCCATCCTGCCCCTCGCCGTCACCGGCTGAACGCCGGGCGGCGGGGGCCGGGTGCGGCGGCGGTCCGGGTGCGGCGCCCAACTAGGGTCGCCCGCATGCACCCGGGGGAACCACGGCTGGACGTCGCGCGCGTCCGCGGCCTGTTCCCCGGCCTCTCCGACGGCTTCGTGCACACCGACGCCCCCGGCGGCACGCTGATGCCCGAGAGCGTCGTGCACGCCGTCTCCTCGGCGATGCGGGTGCCGGTGGCCAACCGCGGCGGGGTCTTCCCGTCCTCGGCGCGCACCGAGGGCCTGGTGGCCGCGGCGCGGTCCGCCGTCGCCGACCTGGTGGGCGGGGTGTCCACCGGCGTCGTCCTGGGCCCGAACACCACCTCGCTGGTCTACGCGGTCGCCCGCGCGCTGTCCCGCACCTGGCGCTACGGCGACGAGGTGGTGGTCAGCCGCCTCGACCACGACGCGAACATCCGGCCCTGGCTGCAGATGGCCGAGCAGGTCGGCGCCGTCGTCCGCTGGGCCGAGGTGGACATCGAGACCGGCGAGCTGCCCGCCTGGCAGTACGACGACCTCATCACCCCGCGCACCCGCCTGGTGGCGGTGACGGCGGCCAGCAACGCCATCGGCACGCGCCCCGACGTCGCCGCGATCGCCGCCCGCGCGCACGCCGTCGGGGCGCTGGTCTTCGTCGACGCCGTCCAGGCCGCGCCGCACGTGTACCTCGACAAGGCCGCCCTGGGCGCGGACTTCCTGGCCGTGTCGGCCTACACCTGGTGCGGTCCGCACGTGGGCGCGGTGGTGGCCGACCCGGCCCTGCTCGCCGAGCTCGCCCCCGACCGGCTGCTGCCCACGCCCGACCGCGTCCCCGACCGGTTCGAGACCGGCACGCCGCCGTTCGAGCTCTACGCCGGGGTCACCGCCGCCGTCGACCACCTCGCCGGCCTGTGCGACGACGCCACCGGCAGCCGCCGCGACCGGCTGCGCGCCTCCATGGCCGCCGTCGCCGCGTACGAGACCAGCCTGTTCGACTGGCTGGACCAGGCGCTGCGGGCCATGCGGCACGTCCAGGTGGTCGGCTTCCCCGAGCACACGACGCCGACGCTGTCGTTCACCGTGCCCGGCATGCGCCCGCGGCAGGTGGCCGCCGAGCTGTCCCGGCGCGGCATCTGCGCCTGGGACGGCGACTTCTACGCCCGCGAGCTGTTCGACGCGCTCGGCGTCAACGAGCTCGGCGGCGCCGTCCGGCTCGGGCTGGTGCACTACAACACCGCCGAGGAGGTCGGCTACGTGGTCGACTCGGTGGCGGCGCTGCGGGGCGCGCTGCTCTAGGCGCCGTCCCTACGCGTCGGGGAGCAGCAGCACCTTGCCGATGTGCTCGCTGGCCTCGACGACGCGGTGCGCCTCCGCCGCCCGCGACATCGGCAGCCGCCGGTCGACGATCGGCCGGACCACCCCGCGCTCGACGTCGGGCCACACCTGCGCCCGCACCGCGGCGACGATGTCGGCCTTGCCGCCGGGGCCGGTCGGCGGGCGCGAGCGCAGCGCGGTGGCCGCCACCGACGCCCGCTTGGCCAGCAGCTTCGCGATGTCCAGCTCCGCCCGCGTGCCGCCCTGCATGCCGATGACCACCAGCCGCCCGCCGACGGCGAGGGCGTCGACGTTGCGGGCCAGGTACTTCGCGCCCATGTTGTCCAGCACGACGTCGACGCCCGCGCCGTCGGTCTCCTCGCGCACCCGCTGGACGAAGTCCTCGGACCCGTAGTCGATCGTCACCTCGGCGCCGAGCTCGCGGCAGAACTCGAGCTTGGCCGCGCTGCCGGCGGTGGTGAACACCCGCGCGCCGGCCCGGACGGCGAGCTGGATCGCCATCGTGCCGATCCCGCTGGACCCGCCGTGCACCAGGAAGCTCTCGCCCCGGCGCAGGCCGGCGAGCTGGAAGACGTTGGACCAGACGGTGCAGGTGACCTCGGGCAGCGCGGCCGCGGTGGCCAGCTCCACGCCGGCGGGGCGGGGGAGCAGCTGCACCGCCGGGACGGCGACCCGCTCGGCGTACCCGCCGCCGGCCAGCAGCGCGCACACCTCGTCGCCCACCGACCAGCCGGTCACGCCCTCGCCGACCTCGCTGACGATCCCGCTGCACTCCAGGCCGAGGACCTCGCTGGCGCCCCTCGGCGGCGGGTAGTGGCCGGCCCGCTGCAGCAGGTCGGCCCGGTTGACGGCGGTGGCCGCGACGTCGACGACGACCTCGCCGGGACCGGCCACCGGGTCGGGCACCTCACCCCAGCCGAGGACCTCGGGGCCGCCCGGTCCACTCGCGATCACCGCACGCATGCCCCCGACCCTAGGAGGACCCTCCCGCGAGCCCGCTCTCAGGAGCTCGGTGCGGGCGCCACCGACGCCGTGGCGCCGGAGACGGTGAGGCAGCGCCCGCGCCCGGGCTCGGCCACCAGGTCGGCGAGCACCCCGCCCAGCGCCCGCCGCGAGACGTGCATCCCCCCGGTGTCCCCGGCCGGCGAGGTCGCGGCCGGCTCGTCGCCGTCGGTGAGGTACACCGGCTGCACGATCGTCCAGTCCAGGCCGCTGTCCCGGACGACCCGCTCCTGCCGCTCGTGGTCGGCGATCTGCGGCCGCAGCAGGAGGGCGAACACCAGCCGGGCCGACAGCGGCAGCCGCCCCCGCGTCTCCCCGACGCCGTAGGAGGACTGGACGACCAGCCGCGGGACGCCGTGCTCCCGCATCGCGGCGACCACCGCGGCCGTCCCCCGCGAGCGGACGTCGAGCGGGGTGCCGCGGCTGCCCAGCAGGCGCACCCGCAGCGGGTGCTCGCTGATGCCGAGGGCCACCACCACGGCGTCCTGCCCGCGGACCGCCCGCGCCACGTCCCCGGGCGCCGTGGCGTCGCCGTCCACGGCCCGGACGCCGCGACGCCCCGCGTACGCCGCCGACGCCCGCCGGGCGAACGCGGTCACCTCCCGTCCCTGCCCGGCCAGCGCCTCCACGGCCGCCCGTCCGGATCCACCCGTCGCACCCACCACCAGAACGCGCACGTCCCTGCTCCTCCCGGTCCCGCCGGCGCCCGTCGCCGGTCGCCGTCGACACTGGCGGCCGGGGCGGCCGGAGCCCATGACCGCGCGTCCGCGGACGGTGCCCGTTCGTCCGGCGGACCTGGACGCCCGGTGCGGACGCCAGCAGGCTGGGACCGTGCACGCGGACGCCGTGACCGACGGGGACCACGCCCGGCCCTGGGCGCCGGTCGACCCCCTCGGCGGCGTGCTGGCCGACCTCCGCATCCGCGGCACCTTCTACTGCCGGGCGGAGGCGACCGCGCCGTGGGGCCTGGAGATGCCCGCCCTCGCCGGGTGCATGAGCTTCCACGTCGTCACGCGGGGCAGCTGCCTGCTCGAGGTCGACGGCGAGCGGCGCGAGCTCGGCGTCGGGGACCTGGCCCTGGTCCCGCACGGGCGCGGGCACCTGCTGCGCAGCGGCCCCGGGGCGCCGGTCGCCGGGCGCGCCGACCTGCTGCCGCAGCGGTACCTGGGCGACCACTGCTCCGTCCTGCGGCTCGACGGCGGCGGCCCACCGGCGGCGATGGTGTGCGGGGTGGTCGAGCCCGACCGGCCGGGCGCCGCCCACCTGCTCGGCCTGCTCCCGCCGGTCCTGGTGGTCGACGGGTCGGACCCGGCCCGGACCGGCTGGCTGCCGCTGCTGCTCCGGGTGCTCGCCGACGAGGCCGCGGTGGACCGGCCCGGCGCCGAGGCCGTGATCACCCGGCTGGCCGACGTCGTGGTCGTCCAGGCCGTCCGGGCGTGGCTGGACACCGCGGCCACGGGCCCGGGGTGGCTCCGGGCCCTCCGCGACCCCCAGGTGGGGCGGGCCGTGGCGTCGCTGCACCGCGAGCCCGGCTCGGCCTGGACCCTGACCCGGCTGGCGCGGGAGGCCCGCATGTCGCGCTCGTCGTTCGCCGCCCGGTTCACCGAGCTGGCCGGCGAGCCGGCGATGCACCACCTGGCCCGCTGGCGGATGCACCTGGCCACGGTCGCGCTGGGGCAGGGGGCGCGGGTGGGCGAGCTGGCCGGGAGCCTGGGCTACGAGTCGGAGGCCGCGTTCTCGCGCGCGTACAAGCGGATCGTCGGCGTCCCGCCGACCGCGGCCGGGGCGGCCGCGCGACGCTCCTGAGGTCGGTCCCGGCGCCGTCCAAGCTGGCCACAAGCCCGTTGCAGGGGCCCGGCGGCACCGTCCCCACCGTGACCACGACGAGCACCCCTCCGACGAGCACCCCTCCGACGAGGACCCCTCCGACGAGCACCTCCACGACGACGTCCCCCGCCCCCGTCCGCCGCCCGCCCGCCCGCCGCGGCCCGGTCCGCTCCCTGGGCGACCACGCGCTGCTGCACCGGGCGCTGCGCTCGGGCACCCGGGTGGTCGCCGAGGCCCTGACCGGCATCGCCTTCGACGAGTCCTGCTGCCCCGAGCGGCAGCGCGAGCTGGTCCGCTGGACGAGCGGCGTGCTGGCCGAGGTCCGGGCGCACGCGGTGCTGCGCCGGCGGCTGGAGGCCGCGGTGTCGCGCGTCGTGCTGCCCGGCGGGGGCCCGGACGTGCGCCGCCCCGGTGGTGACGCCGCCCTCGACGAGGCGCTCACGCGGGCCGTCCTGGCGCTGCCGCTGTTCGCCCGCGACGTGAGCGCCGGCGCTCCCGCCCTGGCTCTCGCGCTGACCGACCTCGCCGACCTGGTCGCCGCCCGGCTGGACGCCGAGGAGGCCGTCGTGCTGCCGCTGGTCGACGAGCACGTGTCGGCCGCCGAGCGCGGCCGCGCCGAGCGGGCCGCTCGCCGGGGCCTGCCCGCCGGTCAGGCGCTGTTCACGCTGCCGTGGCTGCTGGACGCCTGCCACCCCGCCGAGCGGGTCACGGTGCTGGAGACGGCCTCCCGCCCGGCCCGGCTGGTCCTGCGGTTCGCCGGCGCACGCCACGGGCGCACCCGCGACGCCGTCCTCGGCACGCCCTGGTGACGCCGGGGACGGCAGCGGGCCGGCTCCCCGGGAGGGGAGCCGGCCCGCTGTGGACGACCGCTAGGCGCGGGCCTTGAGGTCCTTGCGCAGGATCTTGCCGGCCGCGGACTTGGGCACCTGGTCGATGAACTCCACCGCGCGGATCTTCTTGTGCGGGGCGAGCCGGCTGCCGGCGAAGTCCATGACGTCCTGCTCGGAGATCTCCGCGCCGGGCGCCTTGACGACGAACGCCTTGGGCAGCTCCTCGCCGCTCTCCTCGTCCTTGACGCCGATGACGGCGGCGTCGGCGATGGCCGGGTTGCTCAGCAGCACGGCCTCGAGCTCGGCCGGGGCCACCTGGTAGCCCTTGTACTTGATCAGCTCCTTGACCCGGTCGACGACGGTGTAGCAGCCGTTCTCGTCGACGACCGCGACGTCGCCGGTGTGCAGCCAGCCCTCGTCGTCGAGGGTCTGGGCGGTCGCCGTCGGGTTGTTGAGGTAGCCCTTCATGACCTGCGGGCCGCGGACCCACAGCTCCCCGCGCTCATCGGGGGCGGCGTCCGTGCCGGTCTCCGGGTCGACCAGGCGGCACTCGGTGTTGGGCAGCGCCAGGCCGACCGAGCCCTTGGGCACCTCGGTGACGCCCTCGGGCAGCCGGGTGGCGTCCGGGGTGGTGTGCGAGACCGGCGACAGCTCGGTCATGCCGTAGCCCTGCGCGACGACGACGCCGTCGGCGGCGCCCTTGCGCAGCCGGTCCTGGGCGGCCTGGGCCAGCGCCTCGTCCAGCGGCGCGGCGCCGGAGGTGATGCTGCGCAGCGAGGACAGGTCGAACTGGTCGACCATCGGGTGCTTGGCCAGCGCCAGCACGATGGGCGGCGCCACGAACGCGCGGGTGATCTTCTGGTCCTGGATCGTGCGCAGGAACTGCTCGAGGTCGAACCGCGGCAGGGTGACCACGGTGCCGCCCCACTGCAGGCCCTGGTTCATGAGCACGGTCAGGCCGTAGATGTGGAAGAACGGCAGGACGGCGATGATCCGCTCGTCGCCCTCGACCAGCTCCACCAGCGGGCGGGACTGGCTGACGTTGGCCACCAGGTTGCGGTGGGTGAGCATGACGCCCTTGGGCAGGCCCGTGGTGCCGCTGGAGTAGGGCAGCGTGACCAGGTCGTTCGCGGGGTCGATGTCGACCTCGACCGACGGGGCGTCGCTGGTGATGAGGTCCAGCAGCGAGGCGTGGCCCTCGGCGCCGTCCATGACGATGACCTCGTCGACCGGCGTCTGCTCGGTGGCCTCGAGCGCGCGGTCGAGGAACGGCGAGACGGTGACGAGCACCTTCGCGCCGGAGTCCTTGAGCTGGTAGGCGACCTCGTGGGCGGTGTAGAGCGAGTTGATCGGGCTCATCACCAGGCCGGCGCGGGCGATGCCGTGGAAGACGACCGGGTACCACATGGTGTTCGGGCACAGCACCGCGACGACGTCGCCCTTGCGCAGGCCGCGGGCGGCGAGGGCGGCCGCGACCCGGTCGACGTAGGTCGCCAGCTGGCCGTGGGTGATCGAGTCACCGGTCAGCCCGTCGACCAGAGCAGGTGCGTCCGGCCGCGACGCCCCGCCGGCGAGGACGAACTCGGGTACCGACTGGTCGGGGATCTCGACGTCGGGGTAACGACTGGCCAGAGCCACGGTGCTCCTCCTCAGGGGTGCGTAGTGGCGCCAGTCTCACACCCCGGGTGTGTCGCGCGACACGCGGGTTACTCGCCGGTCACCTCGGCCAGAGCACCGACTGGGTGCACCGGAACAGGGCGAGGGTCCTCCCGGCGTCGGAGGCGACGACGGCGTCCCAGACCTGCGTGGTCCGGCCGGCGTGCACGTTCGTCGCCACCGTGCGCAGCCGGCCCTCGCGGAGGGTGCCGAGGAA
Source organism: Geodermatophilus arenarius (assembly GCF_042654585.1). Lineage (NCBI taxonomy): Bacteria > Bacillati > Actinomycetota > Actinomycetes > Geodermatophilales > Geodermatophilaceae > Geodermatophilus > Geodermatophilus arenarius. The sequence goes on along the minus strand of NZ_JBHSGR010000017.1, from coordinate 45,346 downwards.
GTTGCTCTTCAGCTCGATGGTCGTGAAACCGGCCGACCCGTCGGGCAGCAGGGCGCGGGTGGCCAGGCCGCAGGCGGTGTCGGCCAGGGCGACGACGGTGGCCGCGTGCAGGTAGCCGTTGGGCGCGAGCAGCTCGGGGCGGACGTCGAGGGCGGCCTCGAGCCGGCCCGGCTCGTGCGCGGTGACGGTCAGCCCGATCAGCCCGGGCAGGGTGCCCGGCAGCAGCGCGTTCAACTCGTCGGCGGTGAGGAACCCGGGAGCGGCCACGGCCGCGACCGTAGCGCCGCGCGAGCGGGGGGACCCGGCCGCGTCAGGGGGCGGCGGAGTCGGTCCTCGCCCGGCGGAAGCGGCGGCGGTGGGTGCGGACCCGCTCGCCGTCGGGGCGGCGGCGCAGGTGCAGCCGCTCGCGGTGCGCCTCGGCCGAGTGGACGACGGTGACCGGGCACGGCGCGTGCAGGACGCACTGCAGGCCCGTCGAGCCGAGCAGCACGCTGGAGAACCCGCCGTGCCCCCGGCTGCCGACCACCAGCAGGTCCGCGCCCACCGACTCCCGGACCAGGCCCTCGGCCGCCGAGCCGAGCACGGCCGTCACGTGGATCACCGGGTGCGGCTCCGGCACCTCGCGCAGCACCTCCTCGACGAACGCCTCGGCCCGCTCCACCGCCGCGGCCTCGGCCCGCTCGTAGTGGACGTCGCCGACGACGTCGAAGTCCATCCACGCCTCGGGCGGGCGGTACACGGTGACCGCCTCGACGGGAACGCCCCGGCGGACGGCGTCGTCGAGGGCGAACCGCAGCGCGGCCCGCGCCCCCGCCGACCCGTCGACGCCCACCACCACCCGCGGCCCGTGGGCCCGGGACTCCTCGACGCCTGCGACCTGCTCGGTCATGACGGCCTCCCCGGCACCGTCCCCGCGGGACCCGGCGCCCCGGCGGGCGACCCGAGCATGATCCGTCCGGCCGCCCGGCGGAAGGGCCCTCCGCCGCGCCCGGTCGGCTCAGGCCAGGCCGCGGGTGGTCCGCGCCGGCGGACGGTCGCCGCGGATGGCGGCGACCATGTCCAGCGTCTGGCGGGTCGCGGCGACGTCGTGGGCGCGGAACACGCGGGCGCCCAGCCACGCGCTGACCGCCGTCGCGGCGAGCGTGCCGGTCAGCCGCTGCTCCAGCGGGACGTCGAGGGTCTCCCCGACGAAGTCCTTGTTCGACAGCGCCACCAGCACCGGCCAGCCGGTGGCCACGAGCTCGCCGAGCCGGCGGGTGGCCTCCAGCGAGTGCCGGGTGTTCTTGCCGAAGTCGTGGCCGGGGTCGACCAGCACCCGCTCGCGGTCCACGCCGGCGGCGACCGCGGCCTCGGCCAGCGCCGTCGTCCGCGCCACGACGTCGGCCACCACGTCGTCGTACCGGACCCGGTGCGGCCGGGTCCGCGGCGGCAGCCCGCCGGCGTGCGTGCAGACGATGCCCGCGCCCGCCTCGGCCGCGACCTGCGCGAGCTCGGGGTCGACCCCGCCCCACGCGTCGTTGACGACGTCCGCCCCCGCGGCGAGCACCTCCCGGGCCACCTCGGCCCGCCAGGTGTCGATCGAGATCGGCAGGTCCGGGTGGGCGGCGCGGATGGCGGCGACCAGGTCCACGGTGCGGCGGATCTCCTCGGCGGGGGAGACCTCCGCGCCCGGGGCGGCCTTCACCCCACCGACGTCGACCACGTCCGCGCCCTCGGCCACCACCCGGTCCACCCGCTCCACCGCGGCGGCGAGCTCGTAGGTCGCCCCGCGGTCGTAGAAGGAGTCCGGCGTGCGGTTGACGATCGCCATGACCACCAGCCCGCCGTCGGGCACGTCCCGCCGGCCCAGTCGCAGCACCCCGTCGCCTCCGTCCCGGCCGATGTGGTGGAGTCAGCCAACCAGACCACCGGCGGTCCGGACCGAGGGACACAGGAGGACAGGCGATGGCGCAGACCACCGTGGACGGGGTCGAGGGCGTGCAGGGGCTCGTGGGGCGGCACCTGGGCCACAGCGACTGGGTCGAGGTCACCCAGGAGCAGGTGCAGCAGTTCGCCGACGCGACCGGCGACCACCAGTGGATCCACGTCGACGTCGAGCGCGCGAAGAAGGAGAGCCCGTTCGGCGGGCCGGTGGCGCACGGCTACCTGACGCTGTCGCTGGTCCCGTCACTGCTGCCGCAGATCGTCGAGATCACCGGCTTCCGGATGGGCGTCAACTACGGCACCGAGAAGGTGCGCTTCCCCTCGCCGGTGCCGGTGGGCAGCCGCGTCCGCGCCGGCGCGACGCTCGCGTCCGCGACGCCCTTCGACGGCGGGATCGCGATGAACATGGACGTCACCGTCGAGGTCGAGGGCCAGACCAAGCCCGCGATGGTCGCCACCGTCGTCTACCGCCGCTACCTGTAGGCCGGGCGGTGCACTCCCGCGGACGTGCCCGGGGCACGTCCGCGGGAGCGCACCGCCTCAGGCGACGATCGACTGGTTGACCAGGGCGCGCAGGTAGGCCCGGATCGGCAGCGTGCTCGAGGGCAGCAGCTGCGTGTAGAAGCTGACGACGACGTCCTCGACCGGGTCGACGTAGAACGCCGTCGACGCCGCCCCGCCCCAGCTGTAGTCGCCGACGCTCGCGACGCCGCCGTAGCGCGCCGGGTCCAGCACCATCGAGAAGCCCAGCCCGAAGCCCACCCCGCGCAGCGGCGTCTCGGCGAACAGCGGCCGCCCGAACGTCTCCAGGTCGGCGTTGCCGGGCAGGTGGTTGCGCACCATGTGCGCCAGCGTCCGCGGGCCGAGCAGCCGCCCGCCGTCGTAGGAGCCGCCGCGGCGCAGCATCTCGCAGAAGCGCAGGTAGTCAGCCGCCGTCGAGACCAGCCCGCCGCCGCCGGACAGGAACGTCGGCTTGCGGTGCGCCGCCTCGCCCATGGCGTCGATCGGCGCGAAGGAGGTGGCCGGGCCGCCGGGCTGCCCGGGGACGGCGGCGTAGAGCCGGGCGAGGGAGTCGACGTCGTCGTCCTCGCGCAGGCCGAAGGAGGTGTCGGTCATGCCCAGCGGGCGGAAGACCCGCTCCGCGAAGAAGACGTCGAGGGTCTGGCCGGAGACGACCTCCACGAGCCGGCCGAGGACGTCGGTGGAGACGCCGTAGTTCCACTCCGACCCGGGCTGGAAGACCAGCGGCACCGACGCCCACTGGCGGCACGCCTCGGCCGAGTCGACGCCGGGCGGGGTGCCCCACTCGTGGCCCATCGCGCGGTACATGGCGTCGACCGGGTGGGCGTGGTGGAAGCCGTAGGTGAGCCCGGAGGTGTGCGTGAGCAGGTGCCGGACCCGGATCGGCTCGACCTGCGGCTGGGTGACCGGCTTCTGCGCCGACCCGGCGACGTACACGCGGGTCTCGGCGAACTCCGGCAGCCACTTCGCGATCGGGTCGGTGAGCTCGAAGGCCCCCTCCTCGTACAGCATCATCGCCGCCACCGAGGTCACCGGCTTGGTCATCGAGAAGATCCGCCAGCGGGTGTCCTCCTCGACCGGGAGGCCGTTCTCGACGTCGCGGGAGCCGTACCGCCCGACGTGGGCCAGCCGGCCGTGCCGCGACACCGTGACGAGGAAGCCGGGCAGCTGCCCGTCGTCGACCCAGCGGGCCAGCCGCCTGTCCAGGCGCTCCAGCCGGCCGGCGTCGAGGCCGACCTCGGCCGGGTCGGTGTCCAGGGTCAGTCCGCTCGCCACGTGCTCCTCCGTCCCGGCACCGCCGCCCTCGGGCGGCGCCTGCCTGCGCATCCTGACCCACGGGACGTGGGCGGGGTCACAGGGGGCAGGCGCCGCCCCGGCGGGGGGCCCGGCGGGTCAGACCGGCACGTTGCTCGCGGCCTTCTTCAGGTTGGAGCCGGCGGTCACCTTGACGGTGTTGGCCGCGGGGATCTCGATGGACTCACCGGTCTGCGGGTTGCGGCCGGTGCGCGCCGAGCGCTGGGTCCGCTCGACGGTGATGAGACCGGAGACGGCCACCTTCTCGCCGCGGGTGATCGCCTCGACGAGCTCCTCCTGCAGGCCGCTCAGCACGGCGTCGACGGTGGAGCTGGGGACGTCGGCGCGCTTCGCGATGGCGGAGACGAGTTCGGCCTTGTTCACGGGGTTCCTCTCAGACGTCGGGGCCCGCGCGGTCTCGGCGGGCCGCCGGGTGGGGTGCCGGCCGCGGGTCCGCGGCGGCGGTCCCGGGCGGGCGCCCGGGACGGACCGGTCCCCGTCGGGGGTCCGGCCCGGGGCACCGTGACACGCCGACGGGGCATCTGGCCAGTGCACGGGCCTGATCACGACCCTACGGACCCGCCGGTACCACCCGTCCCGGGGAGGGGTGGCCCCCCGCGACACGGCGGGAGCCGCGTGCCGCAGGTCCCCCGGGACCGACTCCGCCGTCGGCGACCCGTGCCCGGGCGGTGACGTGTCGGGCCGGAGCGGCGACCCGGCCGGGGTCCCGGCGTCGTCGGCGGCGGTGACGAGGCGGTGCGGCCGGGGACGACGTCCCCCGCGGGTGGAGGTCTCCACCGGGCGGTTCCTCCCGGTGGTCCGGGGTGCGGTCAGCGGGCGGCGGCCGCGGAGGCCAGGTCCTCGACGCGCAGCAGGCCCACCACGGCGCCGGCCGCGTCGGTGCAGACCACGGGGTCGAAGCGCTGGGCCGGCGAGCGGGTCAGCGCCCGCTGCAGGGTGGCGGTGACGTCGTCGGTGGGCTCGGCACGCAGCGACACGGGGGCGGTGTGCGCCTGCCCGGTGCGCGGGTCGGTCAGCCGCAGGGCCAGCGGCTCGCCCTGCGGGCCCACCAGGACGACCGGCGGCACGCCGGGGAAGGCCTCGGTGACCTCGCACTGGCGCACCGGCCGCAGCAGGCCCGCGACGGTGGACGCCGTCCGCGCGCGGGCGGCGCAGCCGCGGACCAGCGCGGCGACGTCCGGGTCCAGCGGCGCGAACCCCGGCGTGGGCCGGCCGAGCAGCCACCCCTGGGCCAGCGGTACGCCGAGCCGGCAGAAGGCGGCCAGCTCGCTCCGGGTCTCGATGCCCTCGGCGAGCAGCCAGGCGTCGATGCGGCCGGCGAACTCGCCGACCATCTCCGCCAGCGCCATCCGCACCGGGTCGGCGTCGGCGCCGGCGACCAGGGACCGGTCGAGCTTGACCAGCTGCGGCCGCAGGGCGGCCAGCTGCTGCAGGCCCGACCAGCCCGAGCCGGTGTCGTCGAGGGCGACCAGCGCACCCCGCGCCCGCAGCGCGGCGACCTGGAGCCGCAGCGCGCCCAGGTCGTCGACCGGCGCGTGCTCGGTCAGCTCGACGACGACGCGGTGCAGGTCCGGGCGGGTGGCCAGCGCCTCCTGCACCGGCGCCGTCCCGAGCAGGTGTGGACCGACGTTGACGGTGAGGAAGGTGTCCGCGGGCAGGTCCGGGATGGCGGCCAGGGCCTTGTGCAGGGCCAGCGCCTCGAGCTCCGCGGCGATCCCGGCGTCCGCGGCCGCGGCGAACCACACCTCCGGGCCGGCGGTCCCCGGGAACCGGGACAGCGCCTCGTACCCGGCCACGCGGGCCCGCGCGAGGTCCACGATCGGCTGGAAGACCAGCGTGAGGTCGTCGGGATCGGCGAGCAGGGGGCGGCAGTCCGGCAGCCGCCGCGTCAGCATCCCCGTCATGGCGAGGGGATCGGCCACCGACGCCGTCCGCCCGACCCGTCCGGCGGCGTCCCTCACCCGGGCGGGGGACCCTGGCGCCACTGCGGACGGCGTGGTCCGCCCGGCCGCCGCCCGTGGCACCATGGACGGCTGCGACCGCCCGGTCGCGTGAGGACAGGAGGGCCGTGACCGTCCCCCTGCCGTCCGCGCCCGACGACGTCCTGCAGGACCCGCACCGCGTCGCCGCCGCCCGCCGCCTATTCCTCGAGGTGCCGGACCCCGCCGCCTACGACCGGCTGTCCGGGCTGGCCGCGCGGCTGCTCGACGTCGACCACGCGAAGGTCACCCTGTTCATCGAGCGGGACACCGTCGTCGGCGGGCACGGCCTGCCGCCCGGCGTGGTCGGCGGGCGGGCCCTGCTCACCGGGGCCTTCTCCGAGCGCGTCGTGCGCGAGGGGCGGGCCCTCGCGGTGCCCGACGCGCGGGCCGACCGCGTGCTGGCCGCGCTGCCGGCCGTCACCTCCGGCGAGGTCGTGGCCTACCTGGGCACGCCGCTGCTGTCCGCGTCCGGCTTCGTCGTGGGCGCGCTCGCCGTCTACGACCCCGAGCCGCGCACCTGGCAGCCCGACGACGTCGCGCTGCTGGAGCACCTGGCCGCCTCGGTGGTGGCCGAGCTGGAGCTCTCGGCCGCCCGCTCCGCCATCGGCGTGTCCCGCACCCGGCTGGAGGTCGCCCTCGAGGCCAGCGAGATCGGCATCTGGGAGTACGACCTGCGCAGCGGGGCGCTGCACTGGGACGAGCGGTGCGCGGCGGTGCACGGCCTCGACGGGCCCCTGGACATCGCCGACGTCGACCGGATGCTCGCCGAGCGGATCCACCCCGACGACCACGCCGCGGTGCGGGCGGCGATGGCCTCCGCGCTGTCCGGCGCCGGCGAGTACGCCGTCGAGGCCCGCGCCCTGCACGCCGACGGCAGCGTGCGCTGGACGGTGTCCCGCGGCCGCGTGGTGCGCGACTTGCGCGGCGAGCGGGTGCGGGTCCTCGGCACCGTCCTCGACGCCACCGAGGCCCGCGAGCAGGCCACCCGCCGGATGGCGGCGGTGCAGCGGGCCGCCGCCGTCGCCGAGGTCGCCGCGGAGCTGGCGAACGCGACCGCGCTGTCGCAGCTGGCCGAGATCGCGCTGCGGGGCGCCCGGGTGCTCGGGGCGTCCTCCAGCGCGCTGGCCGCGTTCGACGGCGACGGCGCGCTGCGGCTGCACCTCGCCCGCGGCCTGGCCGACACCGTGGCGAGCGCCGCCGCGGAGGCCGACGTGGAGCTGTCGCCCGAGGCCATGGTGGTCGAGCTCGACGACACGCTGCCCACCCAGTACGCCGCCCGGCACGGCGAGCGGCTGGTCTTCGCCGACCTCGACGAGGCGGTGGCCCGGTTCCCGCAGATGGCCGAGGTCGGCGCCGCGCTCGGCCTGCGCGCGCTCGCCGCGCTGCCGCTGCGGGTCGAGGGCCGGCTGCTGGGCAGCTTCGTCGTCCTCTGGGACACCGAGCACGTCTTCGTCGACGACGACGTCGAGCTGCTCGACGCGCTGACCGCGCAGATCGCGCTGAGCGTCTCCCGGCTGCGGTCCCAGGCCGAGCGCGCCGAGGCCGTGCGGGCCATGTCCCGGGCCAACCAGCGGCTGCAGCTGCTGGCCGACGCCGGCCGCGTGCTCTCGGGCAGCCTCGACATCGGCGAGCAGCTCGGGCAGCTCGCCGACCTGGTGGTGCCGGCGCTGGGGGACTGGTGCTGGATCGTCGTCACCGAGGAGCAGGGCCGGCTGCACGAGGTGGCCTGGGCGCACCGCGACCCGGCCCGCCGGGACGACGTCGCCGCCTACGTGCACACGATGGCGACCGGGATGAGCGACGAGCACGCCGCACGGGTGGTCACCCGCACCGGCCGCCCGCTCGTCGTCCCGGAGCTGGACGCCGCCCGGATCGCCCGTTCGCTGCCCGACCCGGCGGACCAGGAGACGCTGCTGCGGCTGGCGCCCCGCTCGGCGCTCGTCGTGCCGCTGGTGGCGCGGGGGCGGGTCATCGGCGCCCTGGGCACCGCCAACGACGCCGCGCGCGGGCCGCACACGCCGGGCGAGGTCGACACCGCGATCGAGGTCGGCCGCCGGGCGGGGCTGGCCCTGCAGGCGGCCCGCCTCTACGAGCAGCAGCGCGACCTCGCCGACGCCCTGCAGCACAGCATGCTCACCGCGCCGCCCCGGCCCGAAGGCTGCGAGATCGTCGTCCGGTACGTGCCGGCGTCGGAGGGCGCCGAGATCGGCGGCGACTGGTACGACGCGTTCGTCGAGGCCGGCGGCGCGGTGGTCCTCGCGATCGGCGACGTCGTCGGGCACGACCGGCACGCCGCCGCGGCGATGGGCCAGCTGCGCGGGCTGCTGCGCGGCATCGGCTACGCAGGCGGGGGCTCACCGGCCGAGGTGCTCGCCGGGCTCGACCGCGCCGCGGCCGGGCTGGCCCTCGGGGCGATGGCCACCGCGGTCCTCGCCCGGCTGGAGCGCACCGACGGCGGGGGCGTCCGGCTGCGCTGGTCCAGCGCCGGGCACCCACCGCCGGTCGTCGTCCTGCCCGGCGGCGGCGTGCGCGTGCTGGACGAGGGGACGGCCGACCTGCTGCTGGGCGTCGACCCGCGCCGCCCGCGCACCGACCACGACTGCGAGCTGCCCGTGGGCAGCACGGTGCTGCTCTACACCGACGGCCTGGTCGAGCGGCGGGACCGCGACCTCGACGCCGGGACCGCCGCCCTCACCGCCGCGCTGGGCGAGTTTGGCCACCTCCCGCTCGAGGAGCTGTGTGACCGGCTGCTCGGGCGCATGGTCCTGCCCGGCGCCGAGGACGACGTCGCGCTGCTCGCCGTCCGCGTCGAGGGATGACACCGCGGTCCTCCGGACCGCACCGCGGCCACGTGCCGCCCACGGGCTGGGATGTGCCGGAAGGAGGCCCTCCCTAGAGGGCCGTGACCTCGTAGGTGTGCCCGGCGGCGCGCAGCCGGTCGACCAGCACGCCGTCCAGCGCCGTCGCGGGGGTCAGCGACCCGGCCCGGTCCGGCAGCCGGTCCTCGTCGAGGGCCAGCCCCAGCGCCGCCTCGCCGAGCATCACCGACGTCGCCTTGTAGCCGGGGTCGCCCTGCCCGGCCACGGTGGCCCGGTAGCGGCGGCCGCCCTCGGTGTCGGCGTCGACGACCATCCGGAAGAAGCCCCTCTCCCGCACCGACTCGCTCGGCCCGCTCCCGGGTGCCGGGAGCACCCGGTCGAGCAGGGCCCGGGTGGGCGGGAAGGCGATCGCGCCGAGCGCCGCGGCGAGACCGGTGGTGACGCCGGCGGCGGCGAACGCGCCGGGGATCCCGCGGCCGGTGCTCATCGACTCGCCGTAGCGCAGGCCCCGGCCGTAGGCCCAGTCCTGCAGCGCGTTGCTGCGGCGCACGATGCGGGTGTTGAACGGCGCCATCACGAACGGGGCGGTCCACCGGCCCCCGGCGGCGAGCGAGGGCGGCATGGCGTCCGGCGGCTGCTTCGTGTCCGGCTCGGCGGCGCGGTCGGGGGAGAGGGCGTACGGGTCGGCGATCACCCTCCGCACCGCCCGGTCGGTGGCCATCGCCTCGACCTGCGCGCGCATCGAGTCGACCGTGCCGCCGCTGAACCCGCCGCGGACGGTGGCGACGAGGCGGACGTCGGTGAGCCCGCCCGCGCCGTCGGCCCGGGCCCGCTCGGCCAGCAGGAACACCGACAGGTCCGACGGGATCGAGTCGTAGCCGGCGGCGTGCACGAGGCGGGCGCCGGTCTCCCGGGCGACGGCGTCGCAGCGGTCGATGGCCTCGCGGACGAACAGCACCTCGCCGGTGAGGTCGGCGTAGTGCGTGCCCGCCCGCGCGCAGGCCTCCACCACCGGCAGGCCGTAGCGGTGGTAGGGACCGACCGTGGTGGCCAGCACCCGGGTGGTCTCCGCCATCCGGGCCAGGGACGCCGGGTCGCTGCTGTCGGCCTCGAGCAGCGGCCAGTGGCGGGCCGTCTCCGGCAGGTCGGCCGCGGCGGCGGTCAGCCTCTCCTTCGACCGGCCGGCCAGGGCGACGCGCAGGCCGGGCGGCGCGGCCTGGGCCAGGTAGGCGGCGACCAGGCGGCCCACGAAGCCGGTGGCGCCGAAGAGGACGACGTCGTGCTCCCGCTCGGGCATGCGGCTCATCCTGCCGGGCGGCTCCGGCTCACCGCATCCGGCGGCGGAGGACCCGGCGGCGCCCGTCCGGCCGCCGGGACCGGTCGCGGGCCGCGAGCCGGCTGCGGGCGCGGCCGGGGAGGTCCACGGCGACCGGCGCCTCCCACCCGCGCCACACCGACAGCACCCGCAGCGCCGCCACGAAGGCGATCACCAGCAGCGCCACCGGGATGGGGTCCACGCCGAGCGGCCCGGCCAGCAGCGTGAGCAGCGTGGCGCCGAGCAGCGCGGCGACGGCGTTGTAGGGCCCGGGCTGCACGATGTCGGCGCGCTGGGCGAGCAGCACGTCGCGGATCACCGCCCCGCCGACCGCCGTCAGCGTCCCGATGAACACCACCGAGGCGCTGGGCAGGCCGGCGAGCTGGGCCTTCTGCGCGCCGATGACGGTGAACAGGCCGAGGGTGAGCGCGTCGAGCACCACCAGCAGCGCGGTGAGCCGGGACAGCCAGCCGGAGAAGAAGAAGGTGACCGCCGCGGTGATGGCCACGGCGGGCAGGTAGGCGCGGTTGGTCAGCGCCACCGGCGGCCCCTCGGCGAGCAGCACGTCGCGGATCAGCCCGCCGCCGAGGCCGCCGCTGACCGCCAGCAGCAGGACACCGGAGACGGCGAAGCCCTCCCGGGCGGCCAACAGCCCGCCGGTCAGCGCGCCGACGACGATCGCGGCGAGGTCGACCGCGGCCGGGACGCGCAGCGTCTCCGTGGCCGCCGCGAGGGTGCTCACGAGGGTCCATCCTCCCGCCCGCCCCCGCGCCGCCCGGGACCTGGCCCCCCGGACGGGTGAGACGGCGCTCGACCGGCGGCCCGGTCCGTCCGATGAGGCAGCCATGAGCAGGTCCCGGAGCGCGACGGCGGCCGGCACCCGGCTGTTCGCCGCCTACGCCGCGGCCAGCCTGGTGCCGGTGGTCGTGCTGGGTGCGGTCCTCGCGGCGGGCATCCGGCAGGACGCCGTCGACCGCGCGCTGGAGTACGGCCACGCGCAGGCCGCGGTGGTCGAGGAGATGACCATCGCCCCGGCGCTGCGCGGGCAGGACCTCGGCACCGGGCTGACCGGGGCCGAGCGCGAGCGGCTGCAGGCGGCCACCGACCTCGCCGTCTTCCGAGGCTCGATCCTGCGGCTGCGGCTGCGCGACTTCGCCGGCGCGGTCGTCTTCGCCGACGACGGCGCCACCGGTCCCGAGACCGCGCTGCCCGACTACCCCGCCGGTGAGGACGTCGTCCCCGCCGCCGGCGCCGCGTTCGCCACGGCCGCCGCCGGCGGGACCGACGTCGCCCTCCTCGACGACGACGGCCTCGCCGTGGGCCGGATGATCCGCGTCCTGCAGCCCATCGTCGCCGACACCTCCGGCCGCTCGGTCGGCGTGCTCGAGCTGCTGCTGCCCTACGACACCGTCGCCGCCCGGGTCGAGGCGGCCACCACCCGCACCCACTGGCGGCTGGGCGCCGGCCTCGGCGCCCTCTACCTCGTGCTCGCCGGGATCTCCTGGTCGACCACCCGCCGGCTGCGCCGCCAGGCCGCGCAGGCCGCCCACGACGCGCTGCACGACCCGCTGACCGGCCTGGCCAACCGCGAGCTGTTCGCCCGGCGGGTGGCCGCCGAGGTGGGCCGGGGCGCCCCGGCCGCCGTCGTCCTCCTCGACCTCGACCGGTTCAAGGAGGTCAACGACACCCTCGGCCACCACGCCGGCGACCAGTTGCTGCGCGAGGTGGGCCGACGGCTGTCGGCGACCGTGCGGGCGGAGGACACCGTGGCCCGCCTCGGCGGCGACGAGTTCGGCCTGCTGCTGCCCGGCATGGACGACGCCGGCGCCGCCCGCGAGCTGGTGCAGCGGGTCAGCGACGCGCTGTCGGTGGAGACCGTGGTCGAGGGCGTGCCGCTGGCGGTGGAGGCCAGCTGCGGCATCGCCATGCACCCGGCCGACGCCACCGACGTCGAGACGCTCATGACCTGCGCCGACGCCGCCATGTACCAGGGGAAGCGCGGCGCGACCGGCGTCGTCGTCTTCGACCCCCGCGCCACCGCGCCCTCTCCGCACTCGCCGGCGCTGCAGCACGACGTGCGGCGCGCGCTGGAGGACGGCGACCTGCGCCTGCACTACCAGCCGCAGGTGGACCTGGCCTCCGGCGCCACCGTCGGCGTGGAGGCGCTGCTGCGCTGGCAGCACCCGCAGCGCGGGCTGATCGGCCCCGGCGAGTTCCTGCCGGCGCTGGAGCAGTCCGGCGTCATGGGCGTGCTCACCGAGTGGGTGCTCCGGCAGGCGCTGGCCGACTGCGCCGCCTGGACGGCCGCCGGCGAGGACTGGACCGTCTCGGTCAACGTCTCGGTGCGCAACCTCGAGGCGCCCGGGTTCGCCGCCACCGTCGCCCGGCTCGCCGCCGCGGCCGGGGTGCCGCCGGCGAAGCTGGTCCTCGAGGTCACCGAGACCGCGCTGCCCGCCGACCTCGCCGCCGCCTCGGCCTGCCTGGCCGAGCTCGCCGCGCACGGGTTCGGCGCGGCGCTGGACGACTTCGGCGTCGGCTACGCCAGCCTGTCGCACCTGCGCTCGCTGGCGCTGGCCGAGGTCAAGGTCGACCGGGCCTTCGTCACCGGGGTCGACCTCTCGGCCGAGGACGCCGCCGTCGTGCGGTCGCTGGTCGAGCTCGCCCACGGCCTGGGGCTGTCGGTGTGCGCCGAGGGCGTCGAGACGCCCGAGGTCGCCGCCTGGCTGCGGGCGGTCGGCTGCGACCGCGCCCAGGGCTGGCTGTTCTCCCGGCCCCGCCCGTGGCCGGAACTCACCTGCGCGGCCCGCCCGGCGTCCGCGCCCGCCCAGGAGGTCCTCGCGTGACCCGCACCCGCCGTGCCGTCGCCGGCACCGCCGTCCTCGCCGCCGCCCTGGTCGCCGCCGGGTGCGGGGCAGCCGCCCCGGAGACCGCCGCCGGCCCGGCCGCCGCCGTCGCCGTCGACGAGGAGCTGCACGCCGCGCTGCCCGCCGACGTGCGCGCGGCCGGCGTCCTGACGGTGGCCAACGACCCGTCCTACCCGCCGGCGTCGTCGTTCGGCCCCGACGGGCGCACCATCGTCGGCTTCGAGCCCGACCTCGGCGCCACGCTCGGCGACCTGCTCGGCGTGGAGGTGCGCTTCGAGGCCGCGCCGTTCGACACGCTCCTCGACGACCTCGCCGCCGACCGGTTCGACCTGGTCATGAGCGCGGTCACCGACACCGCCGAGCGCGAGCAGCAGGCCGACTTCGTCAACTACTTCCGCGCCGGCTCCTCGATCGTCGTCGCGCGCGGCAACCCGCTCGGCATCCACGAGCTGGCCGGTCTGTGCGGCCGCAGCGTCGCCGTCGAGGCCGGGACCGTGCAGGTCGGGCTGCTGGAGCGGGCCCAGGCCTCGTGCGCGCAGCGCATCGACCTGCACGAGCTGCCCACCAACGACGACGCCCTGCTCGAGCTGCGCACCGGCCGCGCCGACGCCGTCGTCGCCGACTACCCGCCGGCGGTCCACGTGACCACCGACCCGCGGACGCAGAACAGCTACCAGCTGGTCTCCGACACCCAGTACGAGCCCGGGCTGTACGGCATCGCCGTCGCCCCGGACCGGACCGGGCTGCGCGACGTGCTCACCGAGGCGCTGCAGCGGCTGGTCGACGACGGCGTCTACCAGGAGCTGCTCGACCGCTGGGAGGTCGGGCACGGCGCCGTGGACGCGATCACGGTCAACGGCGCCCTGCCCGCCGGCAGCTGACCCGGGCTCCCGCTACTGAGCGGGCGCGACCTCCACCGAGGTGGCGCTGTCGTCCGGGGCGACGACGGCGGTCCGCAGCCGGGCGTCTGCGGCGGCCCTGTCCTCGAGGTGCATGGCCTCCTGCCGGTCCGCCTCCTCCTCGAGGATCGCGGCGGCCTTCCACTCCCGCGGGATGGCGAACCCGTCGACGAGGGTGACCATGTGCGGCCGCAGCTCGGCCAGCAGGGTGTTCACCGTGGCGGTCAGCGCCTTCGACCGGGCCGGGGTGAGCTGGCCGTGCTCGAGGAACCAGCCCTTGTCCGCCTCGATGGTCGACAGCGCGTAGAGGTCGCACAGGGCCTCGAGCAGCGCCTTCGCGTCCGGGTCGGTCGTCCGCTCGATCCCGGCGACGAACGCCTCGAGCACCACCCGGTCGATGTGGGTCGACGCCGTCCGCAGCACGTGGTCCTGGACGCTGTTGAACACCTGGAAGGGCTCCATGCCCTCGTTCGCGGCGTTCCGGCGGAGCCGGCGGATGGCGCCCTCGAGGGTGTGCTTCTCGCGGAACTCGAACACCTTCAGCTGCCAGCCGCGGTCGCGCAGCGGCACGTCCTCGTCCCGGCCGGGGACGGCGTCGACGAGCCGGGCGATCAGGCCGCGGGCCGCCGTCCGCTCGAGGACGGTCTCGCGGACCATGTCGGCGACGAACGCGACCCGGCCCCAGCCGTCGAGGGAGCCGAAGGCGTCCCGGTAGCCGGTGAGCAGGCCCTTGGCGACCAGCTGCAGCAGGACGGTGTTGTCGCCCTCGAACGTGGTGAACACGTCGGTGTCGGCCTTGAGCTGGGGCAGCCGGTTCTCCGCCAGGTAGCCGGCGCCGCCGCACGCCTCGCGGCACGTCTGGATGGTGCGGGTGGCGTGCCAGGTGTTGGCCGCCTTGAGCCCGGCCGCGCGCGACTCGAGCTCCCGCTGGGCGGCCTCGTCGACGGCCTCGCCGTGCTCGTGCACCGCCGTCTGGACGTCGTGCATCGTGTTGACCAGCTCCTCCTGGGCGAACGCCAGCGCGTAGGAGGTGGCCAGGGCCGGCAGCAGCTTGCGCTGGTGGACCAGGTAGTCGTTGAGCACGATCTCCCGGTCGCGGCCGGGGGCGGCGAACTGGCGGCGGACGTCGCCGTAGCGGACGGCGATGTCGAGGGCCAGCTTGGTCGCCGAGCCGGCCGAGCCGCCCACGCTCACCCGGCCGCGGACCAGCGTGCCGAGCATGGTGAAGAAGCGGCGGGTCTCGTTCTCGATGCTGGAGGTGTAGGTGCCGTCCTCGGCCACCTGCCCGTAGCGGTCGAGCAGCATCTCCCGCGGCACGCGGACGTGGTCGAAGGACAGCCGGCCGTTGTCGACGCCGAGCAGGCCCGCCTTCGGGCCGTCGTCGCCGATGGTGACGCCGGGCAACGGGTTGCCGTCCTCGTCGCGGATCGGCACCAGCCAGGCGTGCACGCCGCGCGGCTCGCCCTGCGTCACCAGCTGGGCGAAGACGACGGCCATCCGCCCGTCCTCGGCCGCGTTGCCGATGTAGTCCTTGCGCGCGGCCTGGTGCGGGGTGTGCAGGTCGAAGGTCCGCGTCCCGGCGTCGTAGGTGCAGGTGGTGCGCAGCTGCTGGACGTCGGAGCCGTGGCCCGTCTCGGTCATGGCGAAGCAGCCGGGCAGCGCGAAGCTCATGATGTCGGGCAGGTAGGCGTCGTGGTGCCGCTGCGTGCCGAGCAGCTGGACGGCGCCGCCGAACAGGCCCCACTGGACGCCGGCCTTGACCATCAGCGACAGGTCGCCGAAGGCCAGCATCTCGATGGAGGTCACGGAGCCGCCGGCGTCGGCCTCGCCCCCGTACTCCTTGGGGAAGCCCAGGCCGACGCGGCCGGTGGCGGCGAGCTCGCCGGCCAGCCGGGTGATCCGCTCGCGGGCCTCCTGCACCGACTCGCCGTACACCGGGGCCCACTTCGGGTCGCCGAGCTGCTCGCGGGCGTCGCGGCGCACGTGCGCCCACCGTCCGTCGAGCACCTCCTGGAGGCGCGCCGGGTCCACGGTGCGGGGGAGGGTGGAGGTCACTTCGTCTCCTCGGGGGTCGGTCCAGCGGGGGCGAGGCTCGAGAGCCCGGCCCAGGCGAGGTCGGTGAGGTGGGCGGCCAGGTCCGCCCGGGGCATCGGCCGGTCGGCACGCAGCCACCAGTCGGCGGCGGCGCGGACCAGCCCGACCAGGCCGTGCCCCCAGGGCGCGGCGGCCGCGGGGTCCCGGCCGGCCTGCTCGAGGGCGACGGACACCAGCGCGGCGGCCTGGTCGCCGACCAGGTCCGACAGCGTGCTGACGGGGTCGGCGTCGACCGGCCTGTCCAGCAGCGGGTGGGCGACGACGAAGCGGTAGAGCTCCGGGTCGGCCTCCAGGAACGCCAGGTAGGTCTCGACGGCGGCGGCCACCATCCGGCGCGGGTGGTCGGTGCTGGTCATCGCCGCGCGCAGTTTCTCGGTCAGCTGCGCCGCGACCCGGTTGCAGACGGCGACGTAGAGCTCGCTGCGGTCGGCGAAGTGCCGGTAGACGACGGTCTTGCTGGTGCCGGCCTCGGCGGCGATCTCGTCCATGCCGACGCCGGCGCCGTGCTTGCCGACCGCGGCGACCGTGGCGTCCACCAGCTGCTCGCGGCGCGCGCGGCGGTGCTCGTCCCACCGCGAGTCCCGGCGGTCGCGCCGCCGGGAGGCCGTCTCGGCTTTCATGTAACCCACGGTACCGTGTACCGTCGGTACCGGCCACTCCGTCAGCCGTTCGCGCGCGAATGGCGCACCAGGGACCCCTGGAGGTCACCGATGAGCCCGACCCAGCCCCGCCGGGCCGCCGTCCTCGGCGGCAACCGCATCCCGTTCGCCCGCTCGAACTCCCGATACGCGCAGGCGTCCAACCAGGACATGCTCACCGCGACGCTGGACGGCCTGGTCGCCCGCTTCGGGCTGCAGGACGAGCAGGTGGGCGAGGTCGTCGCCGGCGCCGTCCTCAAGCACTCGCGCGACTTCAACCTCACCCGCGAGTCGGTGCTCGGGTCGCGGCTGTCGGCCGCCACCCCCGCCTACGACGTGCAGCAGGCCTGCGGCACCGGTCTCGAGGCCACCGTGCTGGTCGCCAACAAGATCGCGCTGGGCCAGATCGAGTCCGGCATCGCCGGCGGCGTGGACACGACGTCGGACGCCCCGCTGGCCGTGGGCGACGACCTGCGCCGGGTGCTCATCGAGCTCAACAACGCCAAGACGATCGGCCAGCGGCTCAAGGCGCTCTCGCGCATCCGCCCCGGCTCGCTCGTGCCCGAGATCCCGCGCAACGCCGAGCCGCGCACCGGCCTCGCGATGGGCGAGCACCAGGCGATCACCGCACGGGAGTGGGAGATCGGCCGGGAGGAGCAGGACGAGCTCACCGTCCGCTCGCACCGCAACCTCGCCGCCGCCTACGAGCGCGGCTTCCTCGACGACCTGGTCACGCCCTACCTGGGCCTCACCCGCGACCAGAACCTGCGCCCGGACACGACCGTGGAGAAGCTGGCGAAGCTCGAGCCGGTCTTCGGCAAGGACGACCCCGCAGCCACGATGACCGCCGGCAACTCGACGCCGCTGTCCGACGGCGCCTCCGCCGTCCTGCTGTCCTCCGACGAGTGGGCCGCCGAGCACGGCCTGCCGGTGCTCGCCCACCTCGTCGACGCGCAGACCGCCGCCGTCGACCACGTGCACGGCGGCGAGGGCCTGCTCATGGCGCCGGCCCACGCGATGCCGGTGGTGCTCGCCCGCAACGGCCTGACGCTGCAGGACTTCGACTTCTACGAGATCCACGAGGCCTTCGCCTCCACCGTGCTCGCCACGCTCAAGGCGTGGGAGGACCCGGCGTTCTGCAAGGAGCGCCTCGGCCTCGACGCCCCGCTCGGGTCGATCGACCGGTCGAAGCTCAACGTCAACGGCTCCTCGCTCGCGGCCGGGCACCCGTTCGCGGCGACCGGCGGCCGGATCGTCGCCTCGCTGGCCAAGCAGCTGCACGAGGCCGGCCCCGGGAAGCGCGGGCTGATCTCCATCTGCGCGGCCGGCGGCCAGGGCGTCGTCGCCATCCTCGAGTCCTGAAGGAGCTGCACCCCGTGAGCGACTGGTACACGACCTTCGCCAACTCCGGCGTCGGGTCCTCCCTCGTCAAGCAGCTCGGCCTGCCCCGGCCGGCCGTGCTGCGCCGGTACGAGCCGGGGCAGCCGCTGCTGCCCGGCCCGGCCGTCGTCGGGACGGCGGGGGAGGGCCGGCTGGGCGGGACGCTCGCCGCCGTCCTCCGCGACGCCGGCGTGACCGTCCCGGCCGGCAACGACGGCGGCGAGCGGCCCGCCGCCGTCCTGCTCGACGCCACCGGCCTGACCGGGCCCGGGCAGCTGGCCGGGGCGCACGCCTTCCTCGCCCCGGCGGTGGAGCGGCTGCGGCCCACCGGCCGGGTGCTCGTGCTCGCCGACCCGCCCGCGGCCGCGGACTCCCCGGCGCAGGCCGCGGCCCGGCAGGCCCTGGAGGGGCTGGTCCGGTCGGTGGCCAAGGAGCTGCGCGCCGGGTCGACGGCCAACCTGGTGGTCGTGCCGGAGGGCGCCGAGGCGTCGGCCGGCAGCGCCGTGCGGTTCTTCCTCTCCGGCCGGTCGGCCTACGTCGACGGCCAGGTGCTCACCGTGTCGGCGGCCGACGTGCCCGCGGACGAGGACCCGGTGCGCCCGCTGCAGGGCAAGGTCGCCGTGGTCACCGGGGCCGCGCGCGGCATCGGGGCGGCGATCGCCCGGGTCGTGGCCCGCGACGGCGCGCACGTGGTCGCCGTCGACGTGCCGGCGGCCGGTGAGTCGCTGGCCGCGGTGGCCAACGAGGTCCGCGGGACGGCGTTCCAGCTCGACGTCACCGCCCCCGACGCCGCCGGGCGGCTGGTCAGCCACCTGCGCGGACGCCACGGCGGGGTCGACGTCGTCGTGCACAACGCCGGCATCACCCGTGACAAGCTGCTGGTCAACATGGACGCCGCCCGGTGGGACTCCGTCATGGCGGTCAACCTGCAGGCGCAGCTGGACCTCACCCGCGCGCTGCTGGACGCCGACGGTCTGCTCCGGCCGGGCGGCCGCGTGGTCGCGGTCAGCTCGCAGTCGGGCATCGCCGGCAACCGCGGGCAGACGAACTACGCGGCGAGCAAGGCCGGCGTCATCGGGATGGTGCGGGCGTGGGCGCCGGAGTTCGCCGCGCGCGGCGCCACGATCAACGCCGTCGCGCCGGGCTTCATCGTCACCGAGATGACGGCGAGGATGCCCTTCGGCGCCCGCGAGGTCGGCGCCCGGATCAACTCGCTGCAGCAGGGCGGCCTGCCCGTCGACGTCGCCGAGACCATCGCCTGGCTGTCCTCGCCCACGGCCGCCGGCGTGAACGGGCAGGTCGTGCGCGTGTGCGGCCAGTCCGTGCTGGGCGCCTGATGGTCACCGTGCTCGGGTCGGCGCCGTCGATGGCGCCGCTGTTCGTGCGGGCCGCGCTCACCGCGCGGGGCCGCGGCGGCGACCTGCCGGACACCCGGCTGGCCCGCCGCGGCGTGACCGTGGACCCGGCCGGGGTGGCCGCCTACGCCCGGGTGTGCCGGCTCCCGCTGGCCGACGCGCTGCCGGTGACGTTCCCGCACGTGCTGGCCTTCCCGCTGCAGGTCGCGCTGATGAGCGACCGCGCCTTCCCGCTGGCGCTGCCCGGCCTGGTGCACGTCCGCAACCGGATCGACGTGCTGCGCCCGGTCGGGCAGGGGGAGGCCCTCGACCTCGAGGTGTGGGCCGAGCGGTTCGCCGTCCACCCGCGCGGCGCGACCGTCGACCTGTGCGCGTCGGCCTCGGCCGGCGGCGCCGAGGTGTGGCGCGGCCGCTCCACCTACCTCGCCCGCGGCGCGCGGGCGCCGGAGGGGGCACCTCCCTCCGACGTCGACGTCGCGGTCGGGGAGCTGCCGGCGGGGACCGTCCGCTGGCGGGTGCCCGGCGACGCCGGCCGCCGCTACGCCCGGGTCTCCGGCGACGTGAACCCGATCCACCTCTCGGCCCTCACCGCCCGCGCCTTCGGGTTCCCGCGGGCGATCGCGCACGGGATATGGGTGGAGGCGCGGGCGCTGGCCGCGCTGTCGGGCCGCCTGCCCGGGGCGCTCACCGTCGACGTCGGGTTCCGCAAGCCGCTGCTGCTGCCCTCGACGGTCACCCTGGCGGCCGCGCCGGCCGACGGCGGCTGGGACCTCGCGGTGCGCGGCGCGCAGAACGGGTCCGACCACCTCGTGGGCACCGTCCGCCCGCTCTGACCGGAGGAGATGCACCGTGGCCGTGTCGTTCGCGCTGACCGAGGACCAGGTCGAGCTGCAGCGGTGGCTGCACGGGTTCGCGGCGGACGTCATCCGTCCCGCGGCCGCCGAGTACGACGAGCGCGAGGCCTTCCCGTGGGAGGTCCTCCAGGAGGCGGCGAAGACCGGGATCTACTCGCTCGACTTCTTCGCCACCCAGTGGTTCGACGAGTCCGGCCTCGGCATCCCGCTCACCATGGAGGAGCTCTTCTGGGGCGACGCCGGGATCGGGCTGGCGATCGTCGGCACCACGCTGGCGGCCGCGTCCGTGCGCGCCAACGGCACCGACGAGCAGGTGGGCCGGTGGATCCCCGCCATGTTCGGCACCGAGGCCGAGCCGAAGGTCGCCGCGTTCTGCTCGTCGGAGCCCGACGCCGGATCCGACGTCGGGGCGATGCGCACCCGCGCGGTCTACGACGAGGCGACCGACGAGTGGGTGCTCACCGGCACCAAGACCTGGGCCACCAACGGCGGCATCGCCGACGTCCACGTCGTCACGGCCGTCGTCGACCCGGAGCTCAGGGCCCGCGGCCACGCCAGCTTCGTCGTCCCGCCGGGCACGAAGGGGCTCACCCAGGGGCAGAAGTTCCTCAAGCACGGCATCCGCGCCTCGCACACCGCCGAGGTCGTGCTCGACGGGTGCCGGGTCCCCGGCGACTGCCTGCTCGGCGGCCGCGAGCGGCTCGAGGAGCGGCTGGCGCGGGCGCGGGAGGGCGTGCGCAGCGGCCGCACCCAGCCCTCGATGGCCACCTTCGAGCGCACCCGGCCCGGCGTCGGCGCCCAGGCGGTCGGGGTGGCGCGGGCGGCCTACGAGTACGCGCTGGACTACGCCGGGCAGCGGGTGCAGTTCGGCCGGCCGATCGTCGAGAACCAGGCGATCGCCTTCGCGCTCGCCGACATGAAGACGTCCATCGACGCCGCCCGTCTGCTGGTCTGGCGGGCCGCGTGGATGGCGCGCACCGGCCAGCCGTTCACCTCCGCCGAGGGCTCGATGAGCAAGCTGGTCGCGGGCGAGACGGCGGTGCGGGTGACCGAGCAGGCCATGCAGATCCTCGGCGGCAACGGCTACACGCGCGACTACCCCGTCGAGCGCATGGCCCGCGACGCGAGGATCTACACGATCTTCGAGGGCACCTCGGAGATCCAGCGGCTGGTCATCGCACGGGCGATCTCCGGCGTCCAGATCCGTTGAGCCGGGTCAGCGGTTGCGGCCCAGCGCGTCGTGGCTGGTGACCCAGTCGCCGGCGAGGATCGCCGATGTCAGTGACACGTCGCCGGCCAGCACCACGCCGGCGCAGATCTCGGCGAACTTCTGCACCTTGCCGGCGCCGTAGCAGCCGAGCAGCTCCAGGCACTCGCGCTGGGTGGGCAGCCCGGTCCCGCCGCCGTAGGTGGCCACGATCAGCGACGTCAGCGTGGTCGACCAGTAGTAGTCGCCGTTCTCCAGCAGCTGGGTGTAGGTGACCCCGGAGTGCGACTCGCTGACGTTGGCCACGTCCTGGCCGGTGGCGATGAACAGCGCCGTCAGCCCGTTCGCCGCGTGCGCGCCGTTGTAGGCCGCCCCGGACATGAACGACCCGGCCATGCCGATCTGCCGGTACTCGAACAGCTCCCGGGTGTCGACGCCGGTCAGCCGACGCAGCACCTCCTTCGGGATGGTGGCCTCGGCGACGACGCGCTTGCCCCGCGTCATCAGCATGTTGATCTGCGAGTGCTTCTTGTCGGTGTCGATCGCGCCGGAGAGCACGAAGCGCGGGTGGTCGGGGTGGTTCGCGCGGATCCACTCGCAGGCGGCCAGCGTCGCCTTGCCGGTCATGTTCTGCCCGGCGGCGTCGCCGGTCGTGTAGTTGACCCGCAGGTACCGCAGCGGCCCGATCTGGTGCTGGCCGATGTAGGTCAGCCGGCCCGAGCGGGTGGTGGACTCCGCGGCGGCGCGGATCTCGTCGAGGTGCTCGTCGACCCAGCGGCCGAACTCCCGGGCCTGCAGGGCGTCGTCGAGGATGAACGCGGGGGCCCGCTGCATGTGGTCGTCGACGACGGTGGTGCGGATGCCGCCGCTCTCGCCGAGCACCCGCATGCCGCGGTTGTAGCTGGCCACCAGCGTGCCCTCGGTCGTGGCCAGCGGGACGAAGAAGTCGCCCTGCGCGTGCTCGCCGCGCAGGGTCAGCGGGCCGGCCAGCCCGATGGGCACCTGGGCGACGCCGGTGAAGTTCTCGATGTTGCCGGGCAGGACGGCGGGGTCGAAGGAGTACCGGCGGATGTGGTCGAGGCCGGCTCCGGTGCGCTCGGCGACGAAGGCCTGGCGCTTGTCGGCCATCTCGCGGGTGTAGTCGTGCTCGCGGTCACGGGGGATGCGGGTGCGGTGGGTGGTGTCGGTCATGAGGCACCTCGGTGTGAGTGCTGACAGGGCGCTGAGTGTGACTCGGCTCACCCTATTTCACCCGATAGATACAGAGCGTGACGAGAGTGATTGACGGGGCGCGCGCCACCCTGCGAACTTGCGGGCACAGACCTCCACCCCGAGACCCCTCGGTGCGCAACAGCCCGGTGAGAGCTGTCCGGGAGGCCCCTGAGGTGAAGGAGACCCGATGCGTCGCCACGTGGCCGCTCTGCTGGCCGTTCCCGTGCTGTTCCTCGCCGCGTGCGGGGGGGCCGAGCCGTCGGCGAGTGCGAGCGGCGGGGCCGCGGACGGCGGGCCGACCCCCGTCACGGTCGGTGTCGTGCCGATCGTCGACGTCGCGCCGATCTACCTGGGTGTGCAGCAGGGCTTCTTCGAGGAGGAGGGCATCGACCTGACCCTCGAGACCGCGCAGGGCGGGGCGGCGATCGTCCCGGCGGTCCTCAACCAGGAGTACCAGTTCGGCTTCAGCAACATGACCTCCCTGCTCACGGCCGCCTCGCAGGGGTTGCCGCTGGAGGTCGTGGTCGCCGGCGCCGCCTCGACCGGCGAGCAGGGTGCCGACTACAGCGCCGTCCTCACCCGGCCCGACAGCGGGATCACCGACGCCGCCGACCTGGCCGGCCGGACGGTGGCGGTCAACACGCTCGGCAACATCGGGACGACGACGATCAACGTGTCCGTCCGCGCGGCCGGCGGCGATCCCGCCACGATCAACTACGTCGAGCTGCCGTTCAGCGAGATGCCGGCGGCCCTCGAGCAGGGCGACGTCGACGCCATCTGGGGGACCGAGCCGTTCCTGACCATCGGCACCCGGGCGGGCGCCGTCGTCGTCGCGTCCAACTTCGTCGACGCCGCGGACGACCTGACCGTCGCGGGGTACTTCACCAGCCGGCCCTTCGCCGCGGAGAACGCCGACGTCGTGGAGCGCTTCACCGCCGCGATGGAGCGGTCGCTGGAGTACGCCTCGGCCAACCCCGAGGCGGCCCGGGCGGTGCTCTCCGAGTACACCGAGATCGACCAGGCGGTCATCGACACCATGGTCCTGCCGGCCTGGGGGCCGGAGGTCAACCGCGCGTCCGTCGAGCGGCTCGCCGAACTGGGCGTCCAGGACGGCCTCCTCGACGACGCTCCGGACCTGGACGCGCTCCTGCCGTGAGCGGCGCACCCGCGGCGGCCCGGGAGGACGTCCCGGCGGTCCCCGCGGCCGGCCGCGCGGCGCCCACGCCGCGCGGCCGGCGGCGACGGGTGCCGCAGGCCGCGCTGGGACTGGCCGGACTGGCCGGCCTCGTCCTCCTGGTGGAGCTGCTGCCACGGACGGGGCTCGTGCCGTCCCGGTACTTCCCGCCCGCCTCCGAGATCGCCGTGGCGCTGGCCGAGCTCACCGGCCGCGGCGCGTTCTGGACCGCGGTGGGGGACACCCTCCGCGGGTGGGCGATCGGGTTGTCCGTCGCGGCGGTGGCCGGCGTCGTCGTCGGCCTGCTGATCGGCAGCTCGCGGCCGGCGCGCGAGCTCACCGACTCGACGATCGAGTTCCTGCGGCCGATCCCGTCGGTCGCGCTGATCCCGCTGGCGATCCTCGTGTTCGGCAGTGACATCGAGAGCAAGCTGCTGCTCGTCGTCTACGCCGCCTTCTGGCAGGTCCTCGTCCAGGTCCTCTACGGCGTCGCCGACGTCGACCCGATCGCCCGGGACACCGCGCGCGCCTACGGCCTGGGCGCCTGGGCGCGGGCCCGGCACGTCACCTGGCCGACGACGCTGCCGTACGTGATGACCGGCCTCCGGTTGGGCGCCGCGGTCGCCCTCATCCTCGCCGTCACCGCCGAGCTCGTCATCGGCGTGCCCGGGCTGGGCGAGTTGCTCAACACCGCGCAGAGCAGCGGCGCGGTCGCGCAGACCTACGCGCTCGTGGTCGTCACCGGGATCCTGGGGGTGCTGGTCAACGTGGTCTTCCGGGCCGTGGAGCGGCGGGCGCTCGCCTGGCACCCGTCGCAGCGTGCCGAGGTGCCGGTGTGACCGTCCTCCGCCGGATCGGCACGACCCTCGCCCTGCCGGCCGTCCTGTTCACGGTCTGGTGGGTCCTGTCGGCGGACTCCACCGACTACTTCTTCCCGCCGCTGTCGGGCATCGTCGAGACCCTCGGCGACGAGTGGCTGGGCTCGCGGCTGACCGCCGACGTGCTGCCCAGCCTGCTGCGGCTGACCGCCGGCTTCGCCCTGGCGGCGGTCGTCGCCGTGGCCCTCGGGATGGTCATCGGCCTGTCGCGGACGGTCCGCGGGGTGCTCGAGCCGGTCCTGGAGTTCTTCCGGGCCATCCCCCCGCCCGTCCTGGTGCCGGTGTTCATCCTGTTCCTGGGCATCGGCGACGGCATGAAGGTGGCCGTCATCGCCTTCGGCTGCACCTGGCCGGTCCTGCTCAACACCGTCGAGGGCGTCCGCGCGGTCGACCCCGTGGTGGCCGACACCGCGCGCGCCTACCGGATCGACGGGATGGCGCGGCTGCGGCACGTCGTGCTGCCGGCAGCGAGCCCGCAGGTGTTCGCCGGGCTCCGCCAGGGCCTGTCCGTGGCGATCATCCTCATGGTCATCAGCGAGCTGTTCGCCGCGTCCAACGGGCTCGGGTTCGCGATCGTCCAGGCCCAGCGGACCTTCGCCATCACCGAGATGTGGGCCGGGATGCTCGTGCTGGGCCTGCTCGGGCTGCTGCTCGCGCTGCTGTTCCGGGTCGTGGAGAACCGGGTGCTGGCCTGGTACCACGGCCTGCGCCGCGCGCACCGCGCTCCCTGACCTCCCACCACCCGTCCCCTCCGCTCGGAAGGCACCTCATGACCGACCTCGACGTCCGGGGCATCCGCAAGGTCTACGACGGTCGGACCCGCACCGTCGAGGCGGTGCGCGACCTGACCTTCACCGTCGCGACCGGTGAGCTCGTGTGCCTGGTCGGGCCCTCGGGGTGCGGCAAGACGACGCTGCTCAAGATCATCGCCGGCCTGCTCGAGCCGACCTCGGGGGAGGTCTTGCTCGAGGGGCGGCGGGTCGACGGCCCGCCGCCGGACATGGCGGTCGTCTTCCAGGAGTACGGCCGGTCGCTGTTCCCCTGGAAGACCGTGCGGGACAACGTCGAGCTCCCGCTCCGGCAGAAGAAGGGGCTCACCGCCGCCCGCCGCCGGGAGCTGGTGGAGGAGTCGCTGGCCGCCGTCGGCCTGGCGGAGGCCCACGCCGCCTATCCGTGGCAGCTGTCGGGCGGCATGCAGCAGCGGGTGGCGATCGCGCGGGCGATCGCCTACGAGCCGCGTGTCCTGCTCATGGACGAGCCCTTCGCGGCCGTCGACGCCCAGACCCGGGCGGACCTGGAGGACCTCATCCGGGACCTCTGGCACCGGTTCCGGGTGACCACGCTGTTCGTCACGCACGACATCGACGAGGCCGTCTACCTCGGCCAGCGGGTGCTGATCCTGTCGCAGTCGCCGACCGTCGTCCGGCAGGACCTCGTCATCGACCTGCCCGACCAGCGGGACCAGCTGCACACGCGGTCGTCGCCGCGGTTCGCCGAGCTGCGGGCGCAGGTCTACTCGCAGATCCACCGGCCCCGGACCGACCCGGCCGTCCCCGAGGAGGTCCCCGCGGGTCGGGGCCCGCGCCCCTAGAGCACCCGCCGGCCGGCCGCCCAGACGGCCGTGGCGGACCGGTCCGCGCCGAGGGCGACGACGTCCGCGGCGGCGCCCGGCGCCAGCCGGCCCAGCCGGTCGCCGAGGCCCAGCGCCCGCGCCGGGGCGGCGGTGAGCGCGGTGACGGTGGCGACCGGGTCGACGCCGGCGGCGAGGGCGGTGCGCAGCGCGGCGTCCTGGGTGAGCGTCGACCCGGCGATCGTGCCGGTGCCGGCCAGCACCGCCCGGCCGCCGCGCACGGTGACCGCCTGCCCGCCCAGCCGGTGCTCGCCGTCCCCGGCGCCGGCGGCGGCCGTCGCGTCGGTGACCAGCGCGACCCGCCCCGGCGCGCCGTCCATCAGCAGCCGCGCGACGACCGGGTGCACGTGCACGCCGTCGAGGACGAGCTCCAGGGTGACCCGCGGGTCGGCCAGCGCGGCGCCGACCGGGCCGGGCGCGCGGTGGTGCAGGCCCGGCATGGCGTTGAGCGCGTGGGTGAGCAGCCGGGCGCCGGCGTCGAACGCGGCCGCGGTGAGCGCGGCGTCGGCGTCGGTGTGCCCGACGGCGACGACGACGCCCGCCGCGGTGAGGTCGCGGACCGCCTGCAGCGCGCCGGGCAGCTCGGGCGCGACGGTGACCTGGCGGAGCGTGCCGCGGGCCGCGGTGAGCAGCCGGTCGACGGCGTCGGGGGTGGGTGCCCGCAGGTGGCGGGGGTCGTGCGCGCCGCAGCGGGCCGGGGCCAGGAAGGGGCCCTCCAGGTGGGCGCCGAGCACGGTCGGGTCCGCGGCGGCCACCTCCGCGATGCCCGCCAGCGACGCCTCCAGCGCCTCCAGCGGCGCGGCGACCAGGCTGAGCACCGAGCGCGTGGTGCCCGCGGCGCGGTGCACGGCCAGCGCGGTGCGGATCGCGTCGGGGCCGTCGTCGAAGGCCGCGCCCCCGCCGCCGTGCGCGTGCAGGTCGACGAAGCCCGGGGTGAGCTCCGCGCCGGCCAGGTCGACGGTCTCGCCGGCGTGCCCGGGCGGCGGGCCGGTGCCGGTGGCGGCGATCGTGTCGCCGTCGAGCAGCACCCAGCCGCCGTCGGTGACGCCGCCGGCGTCGAGCAGCCGCGCGCCGGCCAGCAGGGTGCTCATCCGCGCAGGCCCGGGACCACCCGCCGGCACACGTCGGGATCCTCCTCCACACGGGGCGGGAACGGCGACGACCCGTGTGTGCGTCCGTTGCCGACCCGCGGTCGTCTCGCGGGGCCCGGGACGGCCGCAGGTCGACGTCGGGCGGCGTGCCGTGCAGGGCGGCTCCGGGTCCGGTGAGGTGGGGGCGTGCCCGTCGCCGACGACCCGACCGCCCACCCCCGCCCGCTGCTGCGCCGGCCCTGGCGCCCGCTCGACGGGGACTGGCAGTTCGCGGCGGACCCGGACCGCGCCGCCACGCCCGGCACCGTGCGGTTCGACCGCACGATCCGCGTCCCCTACGCCCCGGAGACCCCGGCCAGCGGCATCGGGTGGACCGGCCCGCTGCACCGCGCCTGGTACCGCCGCCCGCTGCCCGCCCGGCAGGGCGACCGCCGCACGGTGCTGAACCTCGGCGCGGTCGACCGCGTGTGCGACGTCTGGGTGGGCGGCGTGCACGTCACGCGGCACGAGGGCGGCTACACGCCCTTCCGGGTCGACGTCACCGACTCCCTGGGCGACGGCGCCGACCTCCTCGTCCGGGCCGACGACGACCCCCGCGACCTCGAGGCGCCGCGCGGCAAGCAGGACTGGCGCGACCAGCCGCACGAGATCTTCTACCCGCGCACGACCGGCATCTGGCGCACGCCGTGGCTGGAGTCCGTGGCGCGGGAGCACGTCACCGACGTCGTCTGGCGCGGCGACCCGCGCACGCTGCGCGTCGACGTCCGGGTGGAGCTGTCGGTCCCCGTCACCCGCGCCCGGCTGCACCTGCGCCTGTGGGCCGGCGAGCGGCTGCTGGCCGACGACGCGGTCCGGGTCGACGGCGCGGTGGTCGAGCGGACGCTGCAGGTCGGCGACGGCGGCACCGACGACCGCTGGCACCTGACCTGGGAGCCCGGCCCGTCCCCGGTGCTGGTCGACGCCGAGGTCGCGCTGGTCCGCGACGACGGCGAGGTCCTCGACGAGGTCGCGAGCTACACCGCGCTGCGCTCGGTCGAGGTCGACGACGGGCGCCTGCTGGTCAACGGCCGGCCGGTGCCGCTGCGCCTGGTGCTGGACCAGGGCTACTGGCCGCACACCGGCGCCACCCCGCCCGACGTCGCCGCGCTGCGCCGGGACCTGGAGCTCACCCGCGCGCTGGGCTTCACCGGCGCCCGCAAGCACCAGAAGACCGAGGACCCCCGCTACCTCGCCCTCGCCGACCGGATGGGCCTGCTCGTCTGGGCGGAGATGCCCGCGGCCCACCGCCCCGGCCCGACGGCGGCCGCCCGGCTGCTGCGCGAGTGGGCCGACGTGGTGGTCGCCCACCGCGGGCACCCGAGCGTGGTCGCGTGGGTGCCGCTCAACGAGTCCTGGGGCGTGCAGGAGGCGGCCGCCGACCGCGCCCAGCGCGGTCTGGTCACCGCCCTGGCGGCCACCGCCGACGCGCTCGACGGCACCCGCCCGGTCTCGGCGAACGACGGCTGGGAGGCCCTCGGCGGGGCGATCCTCGGCGTCCACGACTACGAGCAGGACCCGGCGGTGCTCGCCGCCCGCTACGCCACCGCCGCCGACCTCGAGCGCCTGGCCGGCGGACGGCGTCCCGACGGCCGGCTGACCGACCTCGACCGCGCGGGCGTCGCCGGGCGCGCCGTCGTCCTGTCCGAGTTCGGCGGGATCGCGCTGAACGCCGGGCGCTCCGACGCCGACCGTACCGAGCCGTGGGGGTACGCCGACGCCCGCTCCCCGGAGGACCTGCTCGCCCGCTACCGCGACCAGTGGGCCGCCGTGCACGCGAGCACCGCGCTGGCCGGCGCCTGCTGGACGCAGCTCACCGACACCTACCAGGAGGTCAACGGGCTGCTGACCGCGGACCGGGTGCCCAAGTGCGACGTCGAGGCGATCCGCCGCGCCACCACCGGCGCCGGGTGACGGCCGGGTCGAGGAAACGTAACGATCACCGTCTCGAACTGCGGGGACGGCGGGACAGGGCCAGGGTCGGGGCGGAGACGACACCGAGCGACGACACCGAGCCCCGCGGAGGTCCCCGTGCGCACGAACCGGCTCCTGCCCCTCGCCGCCGCGGCGGCCCTCGTCCTCTCCGCCTGCGGCGGCGGGGAGAGCGTCGACACCGGAGGAGGAGGCGGCGGCGGGGGAGGCGACGACGTCCTGGTCGCCGCGGTGAGCGCCGAGCCCGACCAGTTCGACCCGCACGTCACCAACGCCTACGCGAGCTTCCAGGTGCTGGAGAACGTCTACGACACCCTCGTCGTCCCCAGCGCCGAGGACCTCACGATGCAGCCGAGCCTGGCCGAGTCGTGGACGACCAGCCCCGACGGGCTGACCTGGACCTTCACCCTCCGGGACGGCGTCACCTTCCACGACGGCAGCGAGTTCGACTCCGCCGACGTCGTCTACAGCTACCGGCGGATCATCGACGAGGAGCTGTCCAACGCCTACCGCTTCGCCACGGTCGCCGACGTGCAGGCGCCCGACCCGCGGACCGTCGTCATCACCCTGACCCGGCCGACGCCGAACCTGCTCGAGCTCATCGGGTCGTTCAAGGGCATGGCGATCGTCTCGGAGAACGCCGCCGAGGAGTTCGACCTGCAGAGCGAGGCCAACGGCACCGGCCCGTTCCGGCTGGAGAGCTCCGACGCCAACGCCACCACCCTCACCACCTTCGACGACCACTGGGGCGGGGCGCCGGCCATCGACGGCGTCGAGTTCCGCTACATCGCCGAGCCCAGCTCCGCGCTGACCGCGCTGCGCAACGGCGAGGTCCAGTGGACCGACAACGTCCCGCCGCAGAACGTGGCGGACCTCGAGGACGACGAGGCGGTCGAGCTCGGCTCGGTCACCAGCGTCGAGTACTTCTACCTGTCGATGAACTACGCCGTCCCGCCGTTCGACAACCGGGACGTGCGCCGGGCGATCGCCACCGCGCTGGACCGCGACGAGATCACCCAGGCCGCCCGCTTCGGCGCCGCGCAGCCCAACCAGACGGCCATCCCCGAGGGCAGCCCCTGGTACCTGGACTACGCGCCGTTCACCCCGGACGAGGAGGCCGCCCGGCAGCTGCTGGCCCAGGCCGGCGTGCAGACGCCGCTGACGATGGGGCTGATGGTCACCGACGAGTACCCGGAGACGGTGGCCGCCGCCCAGGTGATCGCCAGCGAGCTCGAGCCGATCGGCATCCAGGTGGAGATCCAGGAGGAGGACTTCGCCACCTGGCTGGACCGGCAGTCCCAGGGCGACTTCGACGCCTTCATGCTCAGCTGGATCGGCAACATCGACCCGGCCGACTTCTACGAGAACCAGCACCTGTCCACCGGCGGCAGCAACTACCAGGGCTACAGCAACCCGCAGGTCGACGACCTGCTCACCCGCGCCGCCACGGAGCCGGACCAGGCCACCCGCAAGGGCCTCTACGACGAGGCCGCGCGGATCATCGTCGACGACGTCAGCTACCTGTACCTCTACAACCCCGACGAGGTGCAGGCCTGGGTGCCGGGGCTGACCGGCTACCAGGTGCGGGCCGACGCGGCGATCGACTTCGAGAACGTGGAGCTGCCCTGACCGGGTACCTGCTCCGGCGGGCCGGCCAGGCGATCGTGGTCCTGGCCGGCGTGAGCGTCCTGGTCTTCTCCCTCATCCACCTCGTGCGGGGCGACCCGATCCGCCTGGCCCTCGGCACGCGGTTCTCCCAGGAGACCTACGACGCCCTGCGGGAGCGCAGCGGGCTGGACCTCCCCCTGGTCCAGCAGTACTTCACCTGGGCCGGGCGGGCGGTCACCGGTGACCTCGGGGTCAGCTTCCGCAGCGGCGAGACGGTCACCTCGCTGATCGCCGAGCGGCTGCCGGCCACGCTGACGCTGGCCTTCGCGTCCCTGCTGGTCGCGCTGGTCATCGCGCTGCCGCTCGGGATGCTCTCGGCGCTGCACCCGCGGTCGTTCGTCGACCGGCTGGCCACCGTCGTCAGCCAGTTCGGCATCTCGGTGCCGGACTTCTGGCTGTCGATCATGCTGATCCTGGTGTTCGCCGGGACGCTGGGCTGGCTGCCCTCGGGCGGTTACGTCCCGCTGACCGAGGACCCGCTGGGCTGGGCGCAGCGGCTGGTGCTGCCGGCGGTCGCCACCGGCGTCGTCTCGGGCTCGGTGATCACCCGGTTCGTCCGGTCGAGCATGCTCGAGGCGCTGGGCTCCGACCACGTGCGGACGGCGCAGGCCAAGGGCGTCGGGACCCGCCAGGTGCTGACCTGGCACGTGCTGCGCAACGCCCTCCTGCCCCTGGTCACGGTCACCGGCGTGCAGCTGGCCTACCTGCTGTCCGGCGTCGTCGTCGTGGAGATCGTCTTCTCCTGGCCGGGGCTGGGGCAGCTGGCCTACCAGGCGGTGCGCGACCGGGACTTCCCCGTGCTGCAGGGCGCCGTCCTCCTGTTCGCCCTGGTCTTCCTCGTCATCAACCTGCTGGTGGACCTGCTCTACAGCCGCATCGACCCGAGGATCGCCCGCCGATGACGCAGCTGCCGACGCCGGGCGCCACCCCGGCCGCCCCCCCGCCCGCCGAGCCGCTGCCGACGGCGGCCCCGCCACGCCCCCGCTGGCGGGAGACGCTCGGCCTGCTGGCCCGCAACCCGACCGCCGCCGTCTCGGCCGTGGTCCTGCTCCTGATCGTGCTGATGGCGGTCTTCGACGAGACGCTCGCCCCCGACGGTCCCAACGAGCAGGACCCGTCGCTGCAGCTGCAGCCGCCGAGCTGGGACCACCCGTTCGGCACCGACGAGTTCGGCCGCGACATCCTCAGCCGGGTGATCCTGGGCGCGGCGACGTCGCTGCGGGTCGGGTTCCTGTCGGTCGCGTTCGCCCTGGTCGTCGGCACGCTCATCGGCCTGCTCGCCGGCTACTACGGCCGGTGGGTCGACGACACGCTGATGCGGCTGATGGACGTGCTGTTCGCCTTCCCGGCGGTGCTGCTGGCCATCGCGATCGTGGCCATCCGCGGCGCCGGGCCGGCCAACGCGATCCTCGCGATCGGCATCGTCTACGTGCCGATCTTCGCCCGGGTCACCCGCGCCAGCGTGCTCGGTGTGCGCGAGGAGGTGTACGTGCGGGCCTCGCGCTCGGTCGGCGCCTCGGACTGGCGGCTGATCACCCGGCACGTGCTGCCGAACGCCGCGCCGCCGATCATCGTGCAGACCTCGATCAGCCTGGCCTTCGCGGTGCTGGCCGAGGCGGCGCTGTCCTTTCTCGGCCTGGGCCCGCGCCGGCCCAACCCGTCGTGGGGGCTGATGCTCGCCGACGGCCGCGGCTTCATCGAGCAGGCCTGGTGGTACACGGTCTTCCCGGGCCTGGCGATCGTCGTCACGGTGCTGTGCTTCAACCTGCTCGGCGACGGGCTGCGCGACGTCCTCGACCCGCGGCAGCGCACCCTCATGGCCGGAGGCGGACGGTGAGCGCCCTGCCCGAGCCCGCGGTGGAACCGGTCCTGGAGGTCGAGGACCTGCGGGTGGACCTGCGCACCCCGCGCGGGACGGCGCACGTCGTCAACGGCCTGAGCTACACCGTCGGGCCGGGTGAGACGGTGGCCGTCGTCGGGGAGTCCGGCAGCGGCAAGAGTGTCTCGGTGCTCGCGCTGATGGGCCTGCTGCCGGCGCGGACGGCCACGGTGACCGGCCGGGCGCTGCTGCGGGGCGAGGACCTGCTCACCATGTCCCCCGACCGGCTGCGGCAGGTCCGCGGGCCCGGCGTCGGCATGGTCTTCCAGGACCCGATGACCTCGCTCAACCCGGTGCTCACCGTGGGCCGCCAACTCACCGAGGGCATCCGCGCGCACGGGGCGGTGTCGAAGGCCGCGGCCCGGGCGCGCGCGGTGGAGCTGCTCGGCGAGGTGGGCCTGCCCGACCCGGACCGCGCGGTGGACCGCTACCCCCACGAGCTGTCCGGCGGCATGCGGCAGCGGGTGGTCATCGCGATCGCGCTGGCCAACTCGCCGTCGCTGCTCATCGCCGACGAGGCGACGACGGCGCTCGACGTCACCGTGCAGGCGCAGATCCTGGACCTGGTCGAGCGGCTGCAGGCCGACCACGGCACCGGCGTCATCTGGATCACCCACGACCTCGGCGTCGTCGCCGGCGTCGCCGACCGGGTGCTGGTCATGTACGGCGGGCGCTGCGTGGAGGACGGCACGGTCGACGACGTCCTCGAGCGGCCGGTGCACCCCTACACCCGCGGCCTGCTCGGCGCGCTGCCCGACCTCGCCGCCGACGACGGCGGTGACCTGGCCACCATCCCCGGGACGCCGCCCGCGCCCACCGACCTGCCCGCCGGCTGCGTGTTCTGGCCGCGCTGCCCCGTGCGCGGCGACGCCCGCTGCGAGACCGAGCAGCCGCCGCTGGCCGT
Organism: Geodermatophilus arenarius; assembly: GCF_042654585.1. NCBI lineage: Bacteria > Bacillati > Actinomycetota > Actinomycetes > Geodermatophilales > Geodermatophilaceae > Geodermatophilus > Geodermatophilus arenarius. Next base: position 11,776 of record NZ_JBHSGR010000017.1, on the reverse strand, counting down.
CGTCGGGTCCGGGCGCGCGGGGCTGCCGCACCGGGCGGCCACCTGGTGTGCGGAAGGGGAGGCGTCGTGACGTCGACGACGAAGCGGGAGGTCCTGGTCTCCGCGCGGGGCCTGGAGGTGCACTTCCCGGTCCGCTCGGGCGGGGTGCTGCGCCGCACCACCGGCGTGCTGCGCGCCGTCGACGGCGTGGACCTCGACGTGTACCGCGGCGAGACGCTGGGCCTGGTGGGGGAGTCCGGCTGCGGGAAGTCCACGCTGGGCAACGCGCTGCTGCGGCTGGTCCCGCCGACCGGCGGCACGGTCACCTTCGACGGCACGGACGTCACCGCGATGGGCAGGAAGGAGCTGCGCGAGCTGCGGCGCCGGGCCGGGATGGTGTTCCAGGACCCGTTCGCCTCCCTCGACCCGCGGCGCACGGTGGCGCAGACGGTGGCCGAGCCGCTGGAGGTCCACGGCCTGCACCCGGGGCGGCAGGCGCGGGCCGCGCGGGTGCGCGAGCTGCTCGAGCTGGTCGGCCTGGACCCGGCGGTGGCCGCCCGCTACCCGCACGAGTTCTCCGGCGGCCAGCGGCAGCGGGTCGGCATCGCCCGCGCACTCGCTGGCGAGCCGGACTTCCTGGTCTGCGACGAGGCGATCGCCTCCCTCGACGTCAGCGTGCAGGCGCAGGTGCTCAACCTGCTGCGGCGGCTGCAGCGGCAGCTCGGCCTCACGCTGCTGTTCGTCTCGCACGACCTGTCGGCGGTGCGGCACGTGTCCGACCGGATCGCGGTGATGTACCTGGGCCGGGTGGTCGAGGTCGGGCCCGCGGCCGCCGTCGCCGCCGAGCCGCAGATGCCCTATACGCGGGCGCTGCTGTCGGCGGTGCCGCTGCCGCACCCGGCGCTGGAGCGGTCCCGGCAGCGGATCGTGCTGCGCGGCGACGTCCCCTCACCGGCGCGGGTGCCCAGCGGCTGCCGGTTCCGCACCCGCTGTCCCGACGTGTTCGAGCCCTGCCCGGACGTCGACCCGGCGCTGCAGCCGGTCGGCTCGGCACCGGGGCACGTCGCCGCCTGCCACCTGCACGGCGTCGTCGGGAAGCCGGTGCAGCGCGAGCGGCCCGACGAGCCGGTCACCGCGGGCGACCCGGCGACCTGACCCGTCAGCCGCGGCCGCTGCGGGTGGGGCGCCGGCCCTGGCGGGAGCCCGAGCGGGGAGCCCGCCGCCCGTCCCGGCCGCCGGCGCGGGGGTGGCCGTCCCGGCCCCGCCCGCGCGGCGCGCTGCACGGGCGGCAGGTGGAGAACCACGGGGCGATGGCGGTGCCGCACTCGGCGCAGGCGCTGGACCGGCTGACCGCGATGGCGTCGGGCAGGAGCTCGCTGATCGCCTCGGCGCACTCCTCCTCGACCCAGGCGGCGTCGTCGGCGTCCAGGTCCGCGACCCCGGGGAACTGCCGCAGCAGCGCCTGGGCGTCGCGCGCGGCCGCGGCGGCCTGCTCGAACTCCTCGACGCTCCCGCCGACCGGGACGTCGGGCAGCACCAGCTCCGGCCGCACCGGCAGGCCCGCGGCGTGCCGCAGCGCGGCGCGGGCGAGCACCAGCCAGCGGGTGCGCCGCGGCGGCTCGTAGTCGATCGGCAGCTGCACCAGGCGCCAGACGGTGCGCAGGTCGCCCACGGCGCCGAGCGGCCCGCGCAGCAGCGGCAGCAGCGCCCGCACCCGCAGCACCAGCTCGCCGACGTCGTCCGGGGTCATCGCCCGGTCGCGGGTCGCCGTGTGCGCCCAGGCCTCCCAGCGGACCAGCGCCTCGGGCAGGTCGGCCGCCTCGAAGGCGCCGAGGTCCTCGAGCTCCGGGCGCAGCCGCGCCCCGCGGGCCGGCAGGTCGCTGACCCGCTCGCCGCGGGCCACCTCGGCGCCGACGGCCACGAGCGCCGCCGACGGCCGCAGCCCGGGCACGCCGGCCAGGACGCCGACCGTCCCGTGCCCGGTCAGGCCGTAGCGGCCGGCCCGCCCGGCGATCTGCGCGGCCTCCCAGCTGCGCAGCGGCCGCAGCTCGGTGCCGTCGAACTTCGTCGTCTCGGCGAACAGCACGGTCGTCGCGGGGACGTTGATGCCGTGGCCGATGACGTCGGTGGTGACGAGGACGTCGAGCTCGCCGGTGGTGAACCGCTCGATGACCTCGCGCCGGGTGGCCGGGGGCAGCGCGCCGTAGAGGACGCCCACCTTCCCGGGCCGGTGCCGGTCGAGCTCGGCGGCGACGGCGTAGACGGTCTTGCGGGAGAAGGCGACGACGAGGGTCTGCGGGCGGACGCGCGGGGTGCGCACCGGCGCGCGCAGGACGTCGAGCCGGGACAGCCGCCGGTGGTGGACGACCTCGACGTCGCCGGCGTCGGACACCAGCGGCGCCAGCTGCGGGTGGGCCTCGGCGGCCGCGATCAGGTGCATCTCGCGGTACTCGCCGGTGAGCAGCAGCCGGGCCCAGTGGTGGCCGCGGTCGGGGTCGGCGATCCAGTGCGACTCGTCGAGGACGAGCAGCTCGCCGCGCATCGGCGCCTTCTCCACCGTGCAGCAGAGGATCGCCGCCTGCGGGTGGACCTCCTCCTCGCCGGTGGACAGGCCGACGGCGCCCTCGGGCAGGCCCGCGGCGAGCTTGGCGTAGGCCTCGTGGGCGAGCTGGCGCAGCGGCGCGGCGTAGACGCCGGAGCCGGTGGCGGCCAGCGCCTGCAGCGACTCGTGGGTCTTGCCCGAGTTGGTCGGGCCGAGGTGGAACACGACCCGCCGCGGCGGGGTCGTGCGGACGGGCAGTTCCGGCGCGGCGTCCTCGACCCACAGCTGCTGGGCGCGCCGCTCGGCGCGGGCGGCATCGCGCTCGGCGGCGCGGTCCGCCGTCGTGGGGACGGGAGGGCGCTCGACGGCGGGGCGCCGCACCCGGCGGCGGGTGGACGGCGGGGGAGCGGTCTCGGGCAGGGGGTGTCCTTCGATCGGCGTGCGGGGCGGGGTCGACGCGACGGAGCCGCGGACCGGGTCGGGGGGACAACACCGTCCGGTCCCGGATCATGCCCGGCGCGGCCGCGGCGGGGCGCACAGCGCGGGGCGTCCCGGGTGGGTCCGCCCGGCGGGGCGGGTTAGCCTCCACCTGCCGGGAGGGCTCGCCTAGTGGCCGATGGCGGCGGTCTTGAAAACCGCTATGGGGTCAAACCCATCGTGGGTTCGAATCCCACGCCCTCCGCTCGCGCGCACCGACCGGGTGCTGCGCGCCCCTCCGTCCCTTAACCTGCCCCTCCGCACGAGATCCGAGTCGGACCGGTCCGGGGAGTGGCATGAGCGGAGGCGTGGCGCCGGAGGACCCCGCGCCCGAGGACCCCGCGCCCGAGGACCCGGTCCTCGCGCTGGCCCGCAGCCGGCGCTGGCTCGCCGAGGCGCAGCGGCTGGCCGCGATGGGCAGCTGGGAGTGGGACGTCCGCACCGGCGCGGTGACCTTCAGCGACGAGCTGTTCGCCGTCTACCGGCTCGACCCCGCCGTGGTGACGCCGACCTTCGAGCTCTGCATGCAGATGGTGCACCCCGACGACCGGAGCCGCGCCGAGCAGGCCATCCTCTCCGCCCTCGGCGCGGGCGGGGTGTTCGACTTCGACCACCGGGTCGTCTGCGGCGACGGCGCGCTCATCTGGGTGCGCGCCCGCGGGTCGGTCACCCGGGACGAGGCGGGCGACGCCGTGCTCCTGGTCGGCACGGCGCAGGACATCAGCGAGCGGGTGGCGATCGAGGCGCGCCTGCAGGAGAGCGAGCGGCGGCTGCTGGAGGCGCAGCGGGTGGCGCGGCTGGGCCGGTGGGACTGGGACGTCGTCACCGACACGGTGACCTGGTCCGACGAGATGTACCGCATCTTCGGCGTGCCGCCGGACGCGCTGGTGCCCACCGTCGAGGGCTACCTGGCGCGGGTGCACCCCGAGGACCGGGCCGAGCTGGTGCGGCTGCTCGCCGACGTCCGCGCCGGCCGGGAGGAGTACGGCCTCGAGCACCGGGTGCTGCGCGCCGACGGCACCACCGGCTGGGTGGCCTGCCGCGCCGCCGTCGAGCGGGACGCACACGGCGCGGAGGTGCGCGTCCACGGCACCGCCACCGACGTCACCGAGCGCAAGGCGGCCGAGCTGGCGGCCGCCCGGGCCGCCGCGGAGCAGGCCGCGCAGGCCGAGCAGCTGCGCCGGCTGGCCTTCACCGACCCGCTCACCGGCCTGGCCAACCGGGCGCTGTTCGCCGACCGGCTGGCCCACGCCCTCGAGGCGCGGTCGCCCGCCGGCGTGAGCGTGCTGCTGATCGACCTCGACGACTTCAAGGACGTCAACGACGTGCTGGGCCACCAGGCCGGCGACCGGCTGCTGGTCGAGGTCGCCGAGCGGCTCACGCGGTGCGTCCGACCCGAGGACACGGTCGCCCGCCTCGGCGGGGACGAGTTCGCCGTCGTCCTGGCCGAGGCCGACCACGGCGAGCAGGTGGCCCGGCGCATCAGCGCCGCCCTCGACGCCCCGGTCCGGTTCGGCGACCGGCAGCTGGTGCCCAGCGGCAGCATCGGCCTGGCCCGCAGCGCCGGCGGCGAGCACGTCCCCGCCGAGGCGCTGCTGCAGCAGGCCGACATCGCGATGTACGCCGCCAAGCAGGCCGGCAAGGGGCGGCACGCGGTCTTCGACCCGACCATGTCGACGGCGGTCCTCGCCCGCGCCGACGTCGAGAACGGCCTCCGGCAGGCGCTCGAGGACGACGGGTTCGTCGTCCACCTGCAGCCGCTGGTCGACGTCCGCACCCGCGCGGCCACCCGGGTCGAGGCGCTGGTGCGCTGGCCGCGCCCCGGCGGCCTGGCGCTGCCGGCGGAGTTCCTGCCCGTCGCCGAGCGCAGCGGGCTCGTGCGCGCGCTCGGCCAGCGGGTGCTGCGCACCGCGTGCCTGCGGCTGTCCGGCTGGCTGGCGGCGGACCGGCGCCGGTCGGTGTCGGTCAACGTCTCGCCGGTGCAGCTGCGGGAGCCGGACTTCGCGACGACGGTCCTCGGCGTCCTGGCCGGCACCGGCGTGCGCCCCGGGCAGCTGCTGCTCGAGGTGACCGAGACGGTGTTCCTCGAGGCCGGGCCCCGGGTGGTCGGCCAGCTCGACGAGCTGCGGGCGGCGGGCATCCGGGTGGCCATCGACGACTTCGGGACCGGCTACTCCTCCCTGGGCCGGCTGCAGGCCCTGCCCGTCGACGGCATCAAGATCGACCGCTCGTTCGTGCAGCAGATCGGCGACGGCGCCGACGACCAGCCGATCCTCACCGCCATGGTCACGCTCGCGCACTGCCTGGGCCTGGAGGTCACCGCCGAGGGCGTGGAGACCGGCGTGCAGGCGGCCCGGCTGGTCGAGCTCGGCGTGGACCACTTGCAGGGCCACCACCTCGCCCGTCCGGTGCCGCCCGAGGACCTGGCCGGCGCGGTCGCCGCCGCCGGCGCCGTCCTGCAGGCCGCCGGGGACCGGTCCGCGGGGCGGGGCCGGGAGCCCGTCGTGCTGCTCGCCGCGCCCGACGACGCCCGCAGCCGGGCGCTGCGCGGCGTCCTGCTGCGCGACGGCCTCCCCGTCGTCGTGCCGGGGGCGGCCGCGCCGGAGGCCGACGCCGTCCTGCTCGTGACCGGCCGGGGCCGGGACGCCGTCGACCGGATGGCGGAGCTGGGCGCCGTGCCGGGGACCGCCGTCCTCGTGCTCTGCGACGACGCCGACCGGGCCACCCGGGCGCGGCTGCTCACGGCCGGCGCCGACGACGTCCTCGTCGACCCCGACTGCTGCCCGCCCGGCCTGGCCGACCGGCTCCGGGCGGTGGTGCGGACGGCGGCCGCCGAGGCGCACCGGCGCGACTGACCCCGCGGAGGTGCGCGGCGCGTCCCGCGGACCCGCCGGGGTTCCTCTCACCCCTGTGGGTGGGTCGGCTCATCCCGGGGGCCGCTGCTGCCGAAGAGCGGGTGTGGCCATCCACCGGGGACTGAGAGCCCGGCAGCCGCGCGCCGCCGCCCGCTCGCTGGTCCTCGTGCTGGGCATCTCCGCGGGCGCCCTCGCCGCGGTCAACGGTTTCGGTGCGAACGCCGCCTCGCCGCTGACCCTGGCGGCGTGCTGGATCGTCGTCGCCGTCCTCGTCGCGAGCGCCGTCGCGTGCCGTCGTCTCGCGCCCGAGCGGCTCGACCGCTCTGGCGTGTTCCCCCTGCTCGCGGTGACCGGGGTCCTGCTGGTCGCGGGGCTGAACCTCGTGACCGAGGACCCGTCGGCCGGCGCCCAGGCCTTCCTCGCGTTCCCGGTGCTGTGGGCGGCCGCCCACCTCCGGCGGGCGGCCGTCACGCTGGTCACGGCCCTGGCCGTGGCGGCGAACGCCACCGTGCTGCTGCACCTGGTGCCGGTCGAGAACGCGGTCAGCGACGCCCTCCTCCTCGGCACCGTGCTCGCCGTGGTCGCCGTGATGCTGGAACGGGCCGGCGCGGTGCAGGAGCGGCTGGTCGAGGCCCTGGAGCAACAGGCCACCGTGGACACCCTCACCGGCCTGGTCAACCGCCGGGTCTTCGACGACGCGCTCGCCGTCGCGCTCACCGGCCCCGCCGGCGCCGACGGCACCGCCCTGCTGCTGCTCGACGTCGACTCGTTCAAGCAGATCAACGACCAGCACGGCCACCCCGTCGGCGACGACGCGCTGGTCCACCTCGCCGGGATCATCCGGCGGCAGATCCGCGCCGGCGACGCCGTCCTGTCCCGGCTGGGCGGCGACGAGCTCGCCGTCCTGCTGCCCGGGTGCACCGCCGAGGTCGCCGTCGCCCGCGCCGAGTCGGTGCTCGGGACGGTGCTGTCCACGCCGCTCGCGCTCCCCGACGGCAGCCTGCTGGCGATGTCGGTGAGCGTCGGGGTGGCGCACGCCCGCGGCGCCGCGGTCGGGATGCGCGAGTTCTACGCCGCCGCCGACCGGGCCCTGTACCGCGCCAAGCGCGCCGGCCGCGGCCGCGTCGAGGTCGCCCCCGCGTAGCGGCGGCTCAGCGCAGGTGCCGGGCCGCGGCCGCCAGCGTGCGGGCGGTGAGCCGGCCGTCGGCCAGGCCCAGCGCCACGACGTCGTCGAACACCCGCTGGTCGCCCGCCGCCGCGCGGAACGCCGCGTCCATCACCCGGGGCCACCGGCTGACCCACGACGCCGCCGACGCCGACCGGTGGTGCGCGCCCAGCCGCCGCCGCAGCGCCCTCCGGTGCACCGCGCCCGCGGCCGCCCCCGCCGACGCGGCCGCCCCGGCCAGCGCCCCGGACAGCACCGCGTAGAAGATCCCCTCGCCGGTCATCGGGTTGACCAGCGACGCCGCGTCGCCGGCCAGCAGCACCCGCCCGTCGGGCTGCCGCGGCCGGCCGGTGGACAGCGGCAGCCGGTGCGCCCGCAGCCCCCCGGGCTCGACCCCGGGCAGCAGCCGGTGCAGCCCCTCCACCAGCGCCGCCCGGGTGGCCCCGCCGGAGACCAGCTCGCCGTAGCCGACGTTGGCCCGCCCGTCGCCGAGCGGGAACGACCACGCGTAGGCAGGCCAGCGCTGCTCGGTGGTCACCAGCACCTGGGTGCCGCCCTGGCCGGACAGCTCGGGCGCGTAGCCGCGCAGCGCCACAGCCATCCGGTCGTCGGGGTTGCGCGGCAGGCCCAGCGCCCGCCGCACGACGGACTCCGCGCCGTCGGCCCCGACCAGCACCCCGGCGGTGAGCACGCCGTCGACGTCGACGCCGTCCGGTCCCGGCGTGACCCGGCGGACGGCGTGCCGCCGGAACACCGCCCCCGCGTCGAGGGCCGCGGCGAGCACGCGGGCGTCGAACACCGCGCGCGGCACCACCGACGACGGCCGGTGCGTGGCCCGCTCCACCGCCGCGCCCCCGGGCGAGCGCAGGGACAGCCGCGGCGCGGGCGCGTAGCCGGCGGTCAGCGCGGCGACGTCGGCGCCCAGCCCGGCGAGCACGTCGAGTGCCTCGGGGGCGATGCCGTCGCCGCAGACCTTGTCGCGCGGGAAGTCGGCCCGGTCGAGGACGAGCACCGAGGCGCCGTCGCGCCGCGCGGCCAGCGCCGCCGCCGCGCCCGCCGGGCCGCCCCCGACCACGACGACGTCCCAGCGCTCCACGGGGGCGACGCTAGGCAGCGCCGCGGCCGGCGGCCAGCCGGGCGCTGTCCCGCCGCCCGGTCCCGGCGCAGGGTGGCCGGGTGACCGCACCCGACGAGCGCGAGCTGCTGCTGCGCCTGCTGGCCGACCAGCGCACCGCGCTGCGCAACGCCCTGTACGGGCTCACCGAAGAGCAGGCGCGCGCGACCCCGAGCGCCAGCGAGCTGTCGCTGTCCGCGCTGCTCGAGCACGTGACCCAGGGCGAGCGGGCCGACCTGGCCGGGCGGGTCGGGCGCCGTCCGCACGCGGTGGAGGGCGATCCGCGGGCCGAGTGGATGGCCGGGTCCACCGTCGTCCCCGGCGAGACCGTGGAGGTCCTGCTGCACCGGCAGGCGGAGGTGGCGCGCGAGACCGAGGAGGTCGTGCGCGCCGAGCGCGACCTGGACCGGGTGGTCGCGGTCCCCGACGGCGTCGCGCGCTGGCTGCCCGGGGGCACCGTGTCCACCGTCCGCTGGCTGCTCCTGCACCAGATCGCGGAGCAGGCCCGGCACGCCGGCCACGCCGACGTCGTCCGCGAGTCGATCGACGGCAAGGGCGCCTGGCAGCTGGAGGCCGAGGCGCAGGGCACCGCCGCTCCGACCTGGACCTAGGGCGGGGTGGGCGCCCACTTCCGCGGCGGGTGCTGGTAGCCCTCGACGAAGGCGAGCAGCCCGGCCGCGTCGGTGACCACACCGAGCGCGTCGAGCCGGCGCCGCTCGAGGTAGCCGTCGTCGGCCATGCGGCCCAGCTGGGCGAGCAGCGGCTGCCAGAACCCGTCGACGTCGAGCAGCACCACCGGCTTGGCGTGCAGGCCGAGCATCCCCCAGGTCCAGGCCTCGAAGAGCTCCTCGAGCGTGCCGGCGGCCCCGGGCAGCGCGACGAAGGCGTCGGAGAGCTCGGCCATCCGCGCCTTGCGCTCGTGCATGGAGGCCACGACCTCCAGCCGCGGCAGGCCGGGGTGGGCCAGCTCGTCGTCGACGAGGTGCTGGGCGATCACCCCGACCACCTCGCCACCGGCGGCCAGGGCGGCGTCGGCGACGACGCCCATCAGCCCGACGTGCCCGCCGCCGTAGACGACCCCGACGCCGGCCTCGGCCAGGCCCGTGGCCAGGTGCGCGGCGGCCCTCCGGTGCGACTCCGGCCCGGGCCGGCTGCCGGTGAAGACGGCGATCCGCATGCGCTGGTGGCTAGCCGCCGTAGTAGCGGTAGACCGGCTCGGCGGTGCAGGCCGGCTTCTCGCTGCCCTCGCGCTCGACGACGGCGGAGAAGGTCAGCTGCAGCCCGCCGGCGACCTGCTCGACGTCCTTGAGGGTGGCGGTCAGCCGCACGCGGGAGCCGACCGGCACCGGCGAGGGGAAGCGCACCTTGTTCAGGCCGTAGTTGACGCCCATGGCGGTGTCGGTGACCGCGAAGACCTGCGCGAACAGCGGCACGAGCAGCGACAGCGTGAGGTAGCCGTGCGCGATCGGCCCGCCGAAGGGGCTCTCGGCCTTCGCCCGCTCGACGTCGACGTGGATCCACTGGTGGTCGCCGGTCGCGTCGGCGAAGGTGTCCACCCGGTCCTGCGTGACCTCGAACCAGTCGCTGGTGCCCAGCTCCTGCCCGATGAGGCCCGGGACCTCGGCCATCGTCGTCGTGGTCGCCATGCGGGGTGCCTCCGTCGTCGTCGCCGGTCGTCCTCCCGGATCCTGCCAGTGCGGTTCACCGGCTCCCCCGCCGGCTGCGGTTCACTTGTCCGGGTGGCGACCATCCGTCTGACCCCCACCGACGGCTGGACCACCTGCTCCCTGGGCCACCGGCACTGGGGCCGGGCCGGCGCGGCCGGCCTGCTGGTGCACCGCGACGGCGGCGACGGCCCCGAGCTGCTGCTGCAGCACCGCGCCCTGTGGTCGCACCACGGCGGGACGTGGGGGACGCCGGGCGGGGCGCTGCACGTGGACGAGACGCCCGAGCAGGGCGCGCTGCGGGAGGTCGAGGAGGAGCTCGGGCTGGCCGCCGCCGACCTCGTGCTCGGCGCCCGCTCGGTCGACGACCACGGCGGCTGGGCCTACACGACCGTCCTGGCCCGCCCGGTCGGCGACCTCGACCCGTCGCGGCTGCGGCTCGACGGCGAGAGCACCGGCGTCGCGTGGGTGCCGCTGGCCGCGCTGCACCAGGTCGCGCTGCACCCAGGGCTGGCCGCCTCGATGGACCGGCTGCGGCCGCTGCTCGCCGCCTGAGCTCAGCCGACCGTCACGGTCAGCGCCCGGTGGTCGCCCACGCCCAGCCGGTGGGCGGCGGCGTCCCGGGCGGTCACCCGGCCCAGCGCGAGCAGGTGGTCCAGCTGCAGGCGCGGCCCGTGCGCCGGGAAGCTCGCCTCCCGCACGAGTGCGGTCGCGCCGAGCAGCCGCGCCGGCAGCCCGCCGGGCAGGTTGAGGTCGCCGGCGACGACCACCGGCCCGGGCAGGGACGTCACCCAGCGCCGCAGCCGGCGCAGCTGCCGCACCGCCGTCGGCGGCGAGAACGACAGGTGGGTGGCCACCACGGTCAGCCCGTCCAGGCAGGCGGCGATGGCGACCCGCGGCTCGTCGGGCACCCACCACAGCCGCGGCCGGCCGGTGGCCGGGTCCGGCGCCCGCAGCGGCAGCCGGGCGCGGCCGGACCCCAGCCCGAGCACCGCCCAGTCCCGCGCCGGGCGGCGGACCAGCAGCGCGACGCCGTACGCGGGGCCGTCCGGCGCGCGCTCCGGCCCGCGCAGCCCGGGCGGGTCGGCAGCGGACCACGTGCCGCGGAACGGGCTCGGCGTCCCGGTGAGCGTGGCCGCGTGCCGCCAGTCGCCCGCGCCCAGCGCGCCGGCGAGCACCGCGGCCTGGTCGGTGCCGCCCGAGCGGGGCTGGCCGACGTCGACCTCCTGGACGGCGAGCACGTCGACGTCGAACCCGGCGACCGCCGCGGCGAGCGCGGCCGGGGCCAGCGCGCGGCCGTCGGCGCCGCGACCGGAGGCGAGGTTGAGGGTGCCCACGCGCAGGGCGGCGCCGTCGGGCACGGGTCCGACGCTAGCGGCGGCGGGTCGCCCGTGCGCGGGACTCGGCTGGCCAGCGCAACCACCGGGCTGGTACTTCGTTGTACCGGACGTGTGAGGGCAGTCTCACCACCTCGACGGAGAGGGGTCGACCCATGGGCGCGCGGCACCGCGCAACGGAGGACGTCGTGGCAGGGGACCCGGCGGCCGCCGCCGAGCCGGCTCCCGAGACCGCGGGGCAGCGCTTCTGGTGGCGCGTGCTCATGTCCTTCGCCGTCACCGGGATCGTCGTCTCCCCGCTGATGGCCACGGCCGGCGCGGACGTCTCGGGAGCCGTGGCCGGCGACCGCGGCACGGGCGTCTACTCCGGCGACGACGCGGTCGCGCAGCCCCCGACCTACGCCCGGCTGACGCCGTCCTTCGGCGTCCCCGGCACGCCCGACGGCTTCCTCTTCCCGGGCTTCGGCACCACGGTCTCGTCGCAGCGCGCCACCGCGGGCACGGGGCCCTCCGCCGGGCTGACCGGCATCGCCGGCTCGGTCGCGGCCGCGACGACCGGTGCCGCCGCGCCCGCCGCCCCCGCTCCCGCCGCCCCCGCTCCCGCCGACCCCGCCGCCCCGGACCCGGCCGGCACCTCGCGTCC